>NZ_JBSGZD010000035.1:0-42849 GCF_053610825.1 Streptomyces sp. NPDC054863
ACGTATCCGGGCCGCTCCGCGACCCGGGGCCGGCGCTTCGCTCCGGCGGGCCCGATCGCTCCGCGATCCGGCCTTGCGGCCCCTGCTTCGCAGTGGCCTTGGCTGGCTGCGGGGTTGGGGCGGGTCTGCTGTCTCCTGCGGACTGAGTGGGGGTCAGGAGGGGTGGGCGGGTGCTGATTCTGGTCCGGAGTGCCGTTCGAACCAGGCCCGGAATCGGCTGCTTCCCGATTGGGTGAGGTTTCACCGTAGCAGACCCGACCCCCTCCGCACTAGCCCTCGCAAGGGTAGTGCGTCAAACTTCTGTGGCAGGGTAGGCTATGTGATGAGCGGCCACCCCCGGAGCGTCGGTGGGGTCTGGAGAAAGAGACTCGATCCGTGGATCGTAAAGCGCCCGGATAAAGCCTCTTCACGATCTCCTGGTTGCCACCATAACCGAATTCTGTACGCCCCGGGATGCCGTTCCGGTTCATCCGTCGAATGCAGGTCGTGAAGGGACTGGTCATGTCAGGTAATCCGCTGTTCCCGCACCAGAAGGAAGCGGTCGACGCCGTACTGCGGGCGCTCCAGGTGCCCGCCGGCGGTGTGATGCCGTCCGAGGGCTTGCGGACGCAGGTGATCGCGGCGACTGCGACCGGCAAGACCCGCATCGCCGCTGCGGTGGCCCAACAGCTACACGCGAAGCGGGTGTTGGTCCTGGTGCCGTCCCTCGATCTGCTGGTGCAGACGGCGAAGGCGTGGCGGGCCGCAGGCCGTACGGGGGCGATGGTGGGCGCGTGCTCGCTGCCGGCCTCGAAGTCGGAGGGTGTGCCGTGCACGACCGATGCCGCTGAGCTGGCGGGGTGGGTGCAGTCGCTGGATCAGGTCACGGTGCTGGCCACGTACCACTCGCTCGGCAACGGGGTCCTGGAGGACGCGCACAAGCTCGGCATCGGGCCGTGGAGCTTGATCATTGTGGACGAGGCGCACCGCACCAGCGGGGACGGTCTGAAGCCGTGGGCTGCCGTGCACGACCAGTCCCGGATCCCGGCGGAGCGCCGGGTGTACATGACGGCGACCCCTCGGGTCTGGGAGACCACCCAGGACGCGCAGCGGGCCGGACGGTCGGCGCCGCGCCTGATCGCGAGCATGGAGCCGGACTCCCCGATCTTCGGCCCTGTGTGCTTCGAGCTACCGCTCTCGGAGGCAGTGAGCAAGGGGCTGGTAGCGCCTTTTCAGGTCGTGGTGGTCAACGTGGACGACCCGGAGCTGCGCATCGCGCTGGAAGAGTCCGAGAACGGATCGGACGCCCTGCGCGGGGCACGCCTGGCGGCGTTGCAGACAGGGCTGGTGAAGGCCGCCGCCAAGCACCAGATGCGGAAGACGCTGACCTTCCACAGCCGGACGGCGGACGCCGAGGCCATGGCGGGCGGGCTCGTGGACGTCGCGCGGCGGCTCTGGGAGGACGATCCGGAGACGTTCCATGCGCCGGAGCGGGTGTGGGCGGACTGGCTGTACGGCGACCACGACCCCGCCCACCGGCGGGCCGTCCTGGAGGAGTTCGGGGCCGACGTCATCGAGGACGAGAACGGAATGCATCCGGCGGCATTGCGGGTGATCAGCTCCGTTCGCGTGATCGCGGAAGGAGTCGACACCGTGAATTGTGATTCTGTCGCCTTTTGTGACACGCGGGGTTCGATGGTCGACATCGTGCAAATGGTAGGACGTGCCCTGCGCTTGCGTCCGGGGAAAGAGAAACTAGCGAGTTTGGTGGTCTTTGTTTTCTCTCCTCCGGGTGGGGAATCCGAGGGAAAACTGTCCTCGAAGGGTCACGAGCCCCTCGCGAAGATCTTGTCAGCGCTCCGTGCCTACGACTCCCGGGTCGTGGAAGCGCTCGCCGATCCCCGTGTGCGCAGCGGGAGTTGGCAGGACGACGAGGACGCCGAGGCGGACGCTACGGATACCGAGGGCGCGGAGCAGGAGGTTGCCGAGGACGCGCTCCGTGCGCCAGCCCGTGAGGTGTTGCGGTTCGCGGAGCCGTGGGACCCGGCCGAGCTCGCGCGGTTCGTGCGGTTGCGGGTGATCGAGCCGGAGAACACGTACTGGCGGCGCGGGATCGAGGCGTCCGTGCAGTACCGCGAGAAGGTCGGTGGTGACGGGCTCCTGGTGCCGCAGGCGTTCATCACCCCTCCGGATTGGAAACCTGCTGGGTATCCGCTGGGGGTCTGGCACGCGGATCAGCGCCGGTACTACCGGGCGGGGAAGCTCGATCCCGCCCGCGTCACCGAGCTCGATGAGCTGGGGATGGTCTGGAATCCGCTGGAGCTGGAAGCCTCGTTCGAGGGGTGGCTGGAGTGTGCGCGCAGCTGGATGGAAGCGCACGGGCATCTGCTGCCGCCGGTGACGGCGGTCTGGGAAGGACGGCAGCTGGGCGGTTGGTTGAAGAACACGAGGAAGGCCGCCAAGATCGCGGACACGATCGCGGAACGCCGCGAGGCGGGCCTTCCCATCGAGTCGGAGGCCGGGGCACTGACCGAGACGCGGCGCGACGCTCTGGACAAGATCGACCCCGGCTGGTGCCCGGCCTGGGACACCTCCTGGCAGCGGCGCCTGCGCCTCACCCAGCAGCACCTGAAGGACGGCGGCACCGTACCCACCGGGCCGGGTGAACTCGTCGTCCAGGGCGAGGACTTGGGGAAATGGGTGCAGTCCTGCCGGTACGGCTGGGACCAGCTGGTACCCGCGCAGCAGTACCTCCTGGAGTACTCCCTCGGACTCGAACCCGCCGGCGAGGACGAGCAGCCGGTGAAACGGCGGACGCAGGACGACAAGTGGATGCTCAACCTGCGGGCCGCGAGGGCCTTCCACGCCCGTGAGGGGCATCTGAACGTGCCCCGCAAGCACGTAGAGCAGCTGGAGCCGCATGACGGCCCGGGAGGCGCTCAGGGCGGCGTTGAAGGCGAGGTGGTGAGCGTGAAGCTGGGCATGATCGTGGAGAACTTCCGCAAGCGGGCCGACAAGCTCACCGACGAGCGGTGGGCGGAGCTGGACAAGCTGGGGATGCGGTGGGCGGCGGGCACGGCCAGGAGGAGCACGGTATGAGCACGGATGCGTACACCAGCGGTCCGGTGGACTGGGCGGCGGAGGACGTGCGGGAGGGCGACGCGGACGCTGCGTTGGCGGTCGCGGTGCGCTCGTACGCCGCGTTCGCGGTGCATGTCCGCTTCGACGACGGCATGACCGAGGAGGTCCTGCCGGTCCTGTGGTCGGTGATCACTGAGGAGGAGCGGGAGACATACCCGGAGCGGCTGGAGGAGTTCGTGAGCCGGTACCAGGAACGACTGGTGCGGCTTTACGCGGACTACGGGCCACAGTCGGCGATCGCGAAGCACGGGCGGCACGAGCTGCTCGCGCACCCGGTGTCGCTAATCGCTCTGGAGCGGCTGTCGTCGGCCCGGTTTGCGCTGAGCGCGCGGTGGGACGGGGAGCTGCCCGACCGGTGGCTGAACGACCTCTGCGGCCCGTGGGGCATCGCCGAAATGCTGTGATCAGTGCCCTGGGTCGAGGCCGTCACCGACCTGCCCCCTGTAGTTCCCGCAGGAGGCAGCGAGCGCCGGGAGGTACTGGCTCGGGCAGGTCAGGAAGGGCAGGGGCGGGATGCGCGCGCGTTCTCCAGCAGGGCGCGCATCTGCTCGGGGGATTTCCTGGTCTTTTCGCACGGAATGGCGGTGACGCCTTCCGCGCGCAGCTCGCGCCAGAGTCCAAGGGCTTCCACCTCGCGCAGGGCCGCCTCGCAGCCCGCCTGCGAGGCGACACTCATCCAGGGGGTCCCGAGGTAGGCGGCAAGCATCGTCTGGTCGTCGGGGCCGAGCGGCACCGGGGTGCCCGTGCGGGCGGTGTCCAGCCAGGCCGGAGCCGGGCCGAGCAGGCCGGTGTCCATACCCGCGGTGGTCCAGGCCGCTCGGATACGGTCCGCCCGCTCCAGCACCGCAGCATCAGCCCACACCAGGGCCTCTTCGCCCGGGGCCGGGCGGCTGGTGGATGCGGAGCATGGGGCGGCGGGGCGGCGGCGGAGCAGGGAGAACATGCTCCGATCATGCCAGGCGACCCGGACGGGGCCGACTGGCACGGGCAGCAGCCGGTGCCAGTCGGGCGGATCCGCACAGACCTCTGAGGTTCAGCGCAGGAATCCGAAGAGGCCGTTCTTCTTCGCTTCCCTCTTCGCGTCTGCTTCGGCAGCGGCACGCTCCTCGGCTTCCTGGCGGGTGCGTTCCCTGCGCCGGGCGCAGAGGTCGCAGTCGCCGCCGCGCTCCGCGGAGGTTTCCCACCGCCCGTCGCTGCCCCGGCGCTCGGGCCAGGTCGTGCGGCTGCAGGTCGGGCACGGCCAGGCGGCGGCCTTCTGCCGACGGCGGTCCTCCTCGTGCTCCTGGCGCTCGCGGTTCTCCTGTGCCAGGGCTTCTTCCCTGCGCTTGTCTTCCTCGCGGGCGGCTGCGCGCTGGCGGATGAGGGCGGCGTCCCGGCGGGGGTTGCCGATCGCCTCATGGAGGGGCTGGAGTCCTTCGCGCCCGAAGCGGCGGAAGACCGCGCCGGCGGGTCCGTGCTCGCGGAGCATGTTGAACCCGGTGACCACGATAGGGATCTTCCCGTCGTACGAGGTGTAGCCCCGGTGCTCGCTGCCTGCCCAGTGCCGCCAGGTGAGCTTCTCCACGGCGGGGATGACGGTGTCGGGGTTGCGCTCACCGAGGCGATTGAAGACGAACAGCAGGGGCGGGTACGGGTTCTCCCCGTACTCCGGGTCGGGCACCTGCCACCGGGTGCGCCACATCGGGTTCACCGGAGCGTGCGCGGACTGTGCCCTGGTGGCGGGCCGTTCGAAGAACGCCCTGTACTGGGCGATCTTCCCGGCGAGTTTCTGGGCGCTCATGTGGCAGTTGTCGACCTCGACGAACAGCAGGGGGATGCCGTCTTCCGGGGCGGTGACGACGAGGTCGGCCTGGGCGCCGCCCTTGCCGGGGGTGGTCCAGGTGCCCGTGGCGGGCAGACCCACCTCGGTCATGTAGTCGGCCAGCGTGCCCAGCCCGGCCGGAGCCGCCACCGCTGCACGGGCCGCCTCAAAGGCTTCTTCGGGTTCGTCGTCAGCGAGCTGCAGCAGGTCCGGCTTCGGCCTCAGCAGCGAAATCATCGTCTCGTTCACGGACATGAGGTGATCGGCCCCGCTGGAGCCCGCACCACTACCCGTGCCGCCCATCTCCCACACCGGCCGGTCCAGCGCGTACGCAGCCGCCTTCACGCCCTTGTCCGTGAGGTGGCGCAGGCGCTCGCCGCCGGGGGTGGTGCCGCCGTTCTGCGCCAGGCCCTCCGTACGCAGGTCCGCGAACGCGCCTCCGTGGGAGGCGGTGCGGGCCGTCTTGCGCTTCGACGGCGTCTTCTTGTCGGTGTGCCGGTACGAGAGGTGCGGTGAAGCGATCCGCTGGATCTGGTCGGTGGTGGCCACCTTCAGCACCCCGAGCACGGACAGCACGTCCCCGCGCAGCCCGTTGGAGGATCCCGCCGAATTCGTCCTGCGTGCCATGAACTCCCGCCCCTGCCTCTCGTGTCGCCGCGGCCCCTCCCGTTCGGCCGGCTCGTCGCCGGACGCCCCCAGGTGCGCTGGCAGCCCGGGGGCTGGGGAAGGGCATCCGGCCCGTCGGACCCGATGATCTCCCCCACCACTGACAACAAGGGGAGAGAAGAGGGTTGTGACGACGCTGAAACGGGTTCAGAACCGGATCTGATCAGGGGTTTTGTGGGATGACGGTGTCGTGGCACCCAAGTGGGTTCCGAAGGAGGAACGCAAGGGTGCCCAGCAGGAGCTCCTGACCCGGCTGCCCGGCTGCTCAGCAGGAAGGAACCCCCGGCTTGCCAGGAGGCTCTTGGCCGTGAGGAAGACCGGGGCCGACTGTCGAGGACCGGTACTCACCATGGCAGCAACCGAGGCGGCCACGACCATGGTTGGTACCAAAGTGCCGACGTAACCACCATGGTTGATGTCGGGGAAGGCGTGGTGGGTTCCCCGCGCGGACCGTGACCCACCCGCCGGAAGCATCGTTGGAGAGGGCAGTGCCCCCGAGCACTACCTCCATCAGACGGCCCCCGGCGAACGTGCACACCCGGGGGCCGTCTGGTTTCCCGACGTACCGGGGGAGGATCCCGGGCCGGGCGTCAGGAACTCCTCGTCAGCGGTCGACGACCTCCTTGTCGAGATCGCGGTGGGCCACATCGACCGTCAGGCCGCGGTCAGTGAACTTCTGGGCAGCCTCGGCCATCCCGTACATAGCGGCCTGCTCGACGTCGCCGGAGACCACCGCGCGCAGGGCCAGAGCCGTCGTAGCTGCACGATGGCGTCCGCCGGCGCACTGGGTCACCACCGTGATCGGGGCGGTCGTCGGCCCGGCGAGGTACGCCTCGATCTGCAGGGCGGTCGCGGCGAGCAGCGGACGGATGCCCGGGGTGTCCATGACCGTGTCGCGGACAGCCTGGTCGTGGGCGGTCTGCTGGCGGAGCTCGGAGCTGACCCGGTGCGGATCGGCGAAGTGCTCCCGGAGGTCGAGGCCGATGGTGGCGTGCTGCAGGATGTCGGCGTACTCGCCCTCGACACCATCGTGCAGGCGTCCGATGGACACGATCGTGACGTCGGCCGGGGCCTGGGACACGATGCGGTCCCGGCGGGGGTCCCAGCCGGTGCAGTGGGTGCGTTCCTGCCCGTCGTCTCCGCGGACCGTAATCGACCATGTCGGCCAGGTCCCGAGCGGGCGCGGGCCGCGCTCCAGGGCGAGGACCTCGTAGGCGCTGCCGTCGTAGCCGTGGTCGTAGGTGCCGCCGACGCGGCGCGGGCCGACCTGGAGCGCGCACCACTCCGCGTACGTGGGCTCGCCCTCGTCACCGAGGAGTTCGGCCGGGGTCTGGCCGCCGCACTCGGTGCACGTCGAGTGCGACGGGTTGACCGTGCCGCAGGCCGCGCAGGTCCAGGAGGGCCGCTGGCAGTCGTGGCAGGCATCGTAATGGCGCGGATTATCGGCCCCGCACGTACAGCCCCACACGCCGTGGCGGGCGCGCTTGGCGGCGGCGAGATCTTCCAGGTAGGTACTCACTGACTCTCCTGTTCGGCAGTTGATGGCCAGCGATCCCAACCGCAAGCATCAGCGAAGATTCCACTGCAAGGCTGTTCAACGCCGGTTTCTGTTAAACAGAAAACAGGACATCCGCCCGCCTTGTCAATCCCGTCCGCCCACATGGAGACTGGATTCTGTTAAACAGAAAAGGAAGGGAGCCATGGGACGCCCAGCAACAGGACAGACGAAGGTCATGGGGTTCCGCCCCCCGAAGGCACTGCGGGACGAGTTCGAGAGACTCGCTGCCGCCGAACTCCGCTCACCGTCCGACGCGCTCATCGAGGCCATGCACGACTGGGTCAGGAAGAAGCAGCGCGAACAGCCGCCAGCGGACAGTTGATGTTCCCGGGCCCGGCTCTGCCCGCGCACGATCCCGCACGAGACGCACGCCGGCCCCGCGCAGTTCCTCTGCCCGGGGCCGGCGTGCGTACAAGGGACAGGGGCCCTGGGAGTGCAGCTGCGATGCGCAGCGTGCCCTTGCCGGAGCAGCTCCGCTGTTAGGCCGTCGCCGTGATGGGGGCGCCGAGCGAGAGCGGTTCGTCGAGGTCGGTGAGCGGTGCGAGGCAGGCGTCGGTGACCACCAGGCGGTCGCTGGAGGTGTAGGTGATGGCGGCTTTGACGCGGATGCCGAACAGGACCTGCGGGAGCCAGTAGGCGACATCGGCCCACATGTTGTGCAGCGGCAGTTCCTCGATGGGGCACCAGAAGGGGCGGATCTCCTCGCACTCCCTCAACTGTCCTTCGGGCTCGGTGGCGAGGAAGACCGGGGTGCTGTGGTCCCACCGCTGCTCGGGGAAGGTGAAGGTGAGGTTCGCGACGTGCAGGACGTTGCCCGACGGCCGCAGCCCGGACTCTTCCTCAAGCTCTCGTACGGCGGCTTCCTCGGGGTTTTCGCCGGGGTCGATGTGTCCGCCGATCACGACGGTCCTGCCGGTCCCGAACCCCGACAGTTTCTCGCCCAGCAGCACTTCCCACCGCCCCTGAGCGGTGGTCCGGGTCGCGGTGCACAAGGTCGTCCGACGCATCTGCTTCATCGCCATATCGGCATCCTGTCAAAGCTGTTGGGCGGATACGGGGCGTTTCCGCCCAACAGCTCTCATCAGCGGACCGTGTCGTCGGTGTTGGGGCCGAGGGCCGCGTGGTAGAGGTCGGCGAGGTCGTCCCCGAGCAGGCC
Source organism: Streptomyces sp. NPDC054863 (assembly GCF_053610825.1). Lineage (NCBI taxonomy): Bacteria > Bacillati > Actinomycetota > Actinomycetes > Kitasatosporales > Streptomycetaceae > Streptomyces > Streptomyces sp. NPDC054863. Next base: position 8,302 of record NZ_JBSGZD010000035.1, read on the forward strand.
GCGCTGGAGTGCTTCGTCGCACAGGAGGCTGAGCATCTGCCGCAGGAGGTGCTTGCGCCGCCGGTAGTCCTGGCCGGTGTGCGCGCGGACGAGGGTGAGGCGCTCCAGACGGATGCCCAGTTCCCGGGGGAACCATGGCAGGGCGCGCATGATTCTGATGCGGGACTTGGGTGACGCGGTGGGCCGCCCGTTGACGGCGAAGACCAGGTTCACCAGGAGGCCGAGGGTGTCGTTGATCCACTGGTGGGCGGCGACGAAGTCGCCCCGGGCCTCGGTGATGTCCGGCAGCCCCGATTCCATCCCGTGGAACTCGGGACCGTGGTCGTCGAGGTGGTAGAAGCGGCGGTTGACGATCTTCCCCACGCACCAGGCCACGCGTTCGCGGACCTGCCGGTCGGTGAAGCGGGCCTGCCCGCACAGGGCTTCCAGTTGGCCGGACGGGTCGCGGTAGACCAGGGTTTCGTGGCCGTAGCAGTAGCGCTGCGCCTCGGACCAGTGGGCGGGATCGACGCGGTCGAGGTTGAGCCGCCAGATCGACCAGATGCGCTCCTGCAGGTCCTGAAAGCGGTGCGGCTGCACGTCCGGGGCCTGGGCCGCGTGGGGGTAGACGAGGACGACGTCGACGTCGGAGTGCACGTCGAAGGTGCCCCGCACGAAGCTCCCCTGGACGCCGACGGCCGCCGGCTCCCGGTCCGCCGTGAACTGCTTGAGGACCTCCTCGATGCCGAGTTCCTTCAGATGTGTGCGGGGGATGGGATCCATCGGGTGCCTCCCGGGGTCGGGGCCGTACGGCCGAAGTGGGACTGAAGGTGCTGGTGGAGCTCGGCTGCGAGGTCCTCTTCGGCGCGGGTGGCGTCGAGGGTCACGACCGGGGCGCCGGCCTCGCGCAGGAACGCCAGGCCGTCGGTGGTGGTGCCGAGAAAGGTCTCGATGCGGCGGTCCATGCGGGTACGGCGCTCGCCGGTCACCGTGCCGCGCGCCGCCCTCTCCCGGCTGATCTGCCGGGCCACGGACTGCCCTGCCACGTCGGTGGGGAAGGTGAGTTCCACGAAGAGCGTCCGCCCGTACTGCGGGCCCTCCGCGTAGAGGCGGGCCTGCTCCAGTCCGCGCGGGCAGCCGTCCATGAGCAGCAGCGGCGCCTCTGTGCGGGCGGCGAGCTGGAAGGTGACCTGGTCGAAGGCGAACGGTGCCAGCACCCCCTCCCGGTGGGTGCGGGCGTGGTGGTCGGCCTCTGCGTCGAGCAGGGCCTGTTCGTCTGCGGTGAGCAGGGCCCGGACCGGGTCGGTGAGGAGCAGCTTGGTGGCCAGGACCTCGCAGCCGGGGATCTGGCGCCGCAGCCGGGCGATCTGGGTGCTCTTGCCCGCGCCCGGTGGGCCGATGAAGCAGACGATCGGCGTCGGCCGGCTCTTCGCGTGCCGCTGCACAGCGGGGGTGTGGGCGGCGCGGACGACGTCGAGCAGCAGTGGGGTGAGCGGCAGGAAGTGGCGCAGGGCGGGGACGGAGCCGATGTCGGCGTCGTACAGCGCCCGGTGGAGCGCCAGGGCCTGTTCCCAGGGGCGCCCGAGTGCGGAGAGGTCCCGTACGACGCGCTCCAGGCTCATGCCGCCGCGGACCTGCGGGTCTTTGATGGTGCGGTCGACGATGCCGAGGTAGTCGTGGGTGCGGATCAGCCACGACACCAGGGCCGTTTCCGTGTCGGTGAGGTTGAGCGGGCAGTGCTGGGGCCACAGGGTCGAGCCGACGGCGCCGTGTACGCCGATGACGGTGTGGTTGTGGGCCTTGGCGACGTCGTGCAGGAGCACGGCGACCCGCAGGGCCCTGCGGTCGGTGGCCGGGCAGTTGCCGGTGTCCATCAGCAGGGCGGCGGTCAGGGCGTGCTGGTAGGTCAGCCACCCCTGGTGGGTGGGTTTCTGGGGGCCGGTCTGCGCGTGGAGCATCGCGTGGATCACCGGGTCACTGCTGTCCGGGGTGTCCGGGGAGGCCACCGATTGCAGCCACGCCCGCCACGGGCCGTCCGGGGCGTGCCAGGGGTCGCCGTCGGACCGCTCGGTGGCCTGGACGAGGGGCACTTCGTGGAGGTGGTGCGGCGTGGCCTGGTGCCAGGCCAGCACGGCGGCGACCGCGGTGTCGGCGGCCGGGGGGAAGGCGACGGGACGGGTGCGCGGCTGTGGCGATATCGCCTGGAGCTCGTGGCCGATCTCCTCGGGGGTGCGGAGCATGCCGCCACTGCTACCGAGCGCCGGGTAGAGGGCGTGCCAGGCGTTCGTCGCCGCGTTCACGGCGTCGTTCGTCGCGCCGGGGACGGGGCGCAGGCGGCCGGCGCGTGCGTCGTCGAGCGCTCCCGGCCGGTGCTCCGCCACCCGGGCCGCCCCCGTCTCGTCGAGGCCGATGCTCAGCCACTGGAGTAGCAGGGCAAGATCCTCCCCGGCGCCCCGACCGGCCGGGGCGTCCGGTACTCCCGGCCAGTCCCCCACCGCGTGCCACTGGGTCAGCCCCGCCCGGTGCAGGGCCTGTTGGACGTCGGCCACGTGGCCCTGCCGTACGGCGATCAGCCCGCCGGCCGGGGGAACGGCGGGGCCGAACTCCCCGGACAGCAGGGCAGCGGCGGCAGCGCTGCCCACCACCCGGGCGTCCCCGTCGATGCCGGTGGCGAACGTGAGCACGTCGCGCAGCCAGGACGGCGGCGTAGTCAGGACGACCGACGCGCGGTCCTGCTGCGGGAGTTCGGGCGTGCGCAGTGGGGTGGAGTGCATGAGGGCCTCCGTTGCGGCCAGGCGCGGCACCGGTCGGCGGCCACGCACCACCAGAGCAGCAGCCACCGCGGGCAACCGGAATTCGGCGAAGAGCGGCGGAGACCGGCGGGTTGCCCGGCGCGCAACCCGGCGTGGACCGGCGAATCCTCGGCGAAAAACCCGGCCCCGTTCCCCACGGGGACAGCCCCTTCTACGCTGGGCAGATTCGGCTCACGGAGGCGTCCTATGGGAAGGCCCGCGCGAGAGCGGCGGCCCAACGGGCTGCTGGCGCACTGGCTGGTGCGCACCGGCATGTCGAACGTGGAGCTGGCACGCGCCGTCACGGTGGCTGCCGCCGACCGCGGGGAGCGCGGGATCGCCCCGGACGAATCCCGCGTGAGGCGGTGGCTCAAGGGGGAGATGCCGCGCCCGCCGGTTCCCGCCCTCCTGGCCGAGGTCCTCAGCGCCCGTGCCGGACTGCCTCTGATCTGCTCAGACCTGGGCTTTCCCGGACCTCACGGGGTTGCGGGCGCTCGCCACCTCGATCTGCCGTGGGAAGCGACCAGCACGATCGGTGCCCTGGCAGAGATCACCCGGAGCGAATTCATGCTGCCCACTTCCCGCACCACCGACGAAGCCCACTCCGTCCGCGCCGGCGAGGACCTGCTCGCGCCGCTCCAGCGCTGGCCCTCCACCGCCCCGACTGCCGAAGAGCCCTCGCCGTTGCAGGCCGCGGGACAGCGGGTCGGCACCGTCCAGGTCGAGGGGATCAGGGCGGTCACCGCAACGTTCCGCGATCTCGACAACCGGCACGGCGGCGCGCTCTCCCGCAAGGCGGTCATCGGGCAGCTCAACGACGCCGTCACCCTCCTCGACACCGGCGTGTACACGGCTGCCACCGGGAAGGCGTTGTTCTCCGCGGTCGCCGACCTCGGCTCGGTGGCCGCGTGGATGACCTTCGACGCGGGCCGCCACTCCAGCGCCCAGCACCTGTTCATCACCGCCCTGCACGCCGCCGCCGAAGGCGAGGACCGGGCGATCGGGGCGCACCTGCTGCAATGCATGGCCCGGCAGATGTCCCACCTGGAGCACTTCGACGACGCCCTGGACCTGGTCGCGCTCGCCCAGTACGGGGCCCGCCGCCACCTGACCCCCGCCACCACGTCCGTACTCGCCTCCCTCGAAGCCCGCTTCCACGCCATCCTCGGCAACCTCGACGCCAGCGAACGCGCCGCCGACCAGGCCCAGGACGCCTTCACCCGCATCACCACCAGCGAGGAACCGGCCCACCTCGCGTTCTTCGACGCCGCCGAACTCTCCGCCACCCTCGGCATCGCCCACCAGATCGCCGCGAAGAACAGCACCGGCGACGCCCGCACCCGGCGTGCCGAGAAGTCCGTCCTACTGATCCACCAGGCACTGGAGCACCGGCCCGAGCACCGGGTGCGCAGCAAAGCCTTCGACCACCTCGGGCTCGCCCGCACCCACCTCACCGTCGGCGAAACCGACGGCGCGCTCCTGGAGACCGAACGGGCCCTCGCCCTGTTCGGCACGATCGCCTCCCAGCGCGTCGCGGACCGCCTGGTCGAACTCCACGACGAAGCCCAGCCGTTCGGCGACGGGCAGGCCGGCGGCGAACTCCGCCAGCTCATCGCCGCCGCCGTGAACAGCTGACGCAGCGGGGCGTTGGCGTACGCCGGACAGCGCCAGCCCCCCGCGCACACTCGCCTGGGTCGAAACCGGGTGCAGACCTACGCCCGGTATGACGCATCGGCGAAGTCGATGTAGGCGGAGGCCATAGCAGCGACGCCTGCGGCCGGAACACCGCGCACCAGGAGCTCCACGTGCTGCCCGTTGACACCGATACGGACCAGGCCCGAGCCCCACAGTGACATGCCGTCGCTTCCCTGGATCGGCCCGATCTCCGTCTGGATGACGCCGTCGTCGTGAAGCGGGAAGCGGGTCCAGGCCGTGTGGATGTGCAGAAGGCGTCCCGGGTCCTCTTCCAGCTCCTGCATCGAGGACCAGGGGCGGCCTTCCAGGAAGCCCGCCGTGGCCGCCACTTCGTCGAGTGCTGCAGCGACCTCCGAGAGCCACGCGCGCGATGGAGGGACCAGATCCAGATGCGGCTCCCAGGAACAGGGGCGCCGGGGGATACGTGTGCTCACCCTCCGAGATTCTGCCGGGCTCGGGCGGCCGTCTCCGGGAGGCTCCCCATCGAACAGCCGCCCGCCCGCACGGCCCTCAGCAGGCGGCAGTGCTGGGAAGGGCCAGCTTGCGGTGAGCCAGCAGCCACGGCCCCACGTCGGCGCAGCGGAAGCGCGGACTGGCCTCCGTACCGCCAGCCGGTGAGGGGAAGCCGGGCAGGCTGCGCCACTGGGCAACAGCGGCCCGTCCCACTCCCGCGATGCGACCAATGCCGGCCAGCGAGACCAGGTGCTCGCCCTCGTCCGGGGCGAGCGCGGCGAGCGGGGAGCGGCGGCCCTTGCCGACCGCCCGCAGGACCGGCCAATCGACTTCGTACCGTACGAGCGGGAGCAGCGCGACGTCGAGGCCGGCGTACAGGTCGACGTCGACGGGACCGCCGCGAGAACGGCTGTAGGTGATCGTGACGGTGCGGTTGGGGCGCAGCCAGCCCAGGCGGCGCAGCTCGTTCAGTTCGGTGCGGCGTACGCCGAGGCGCACGGCGGCCTGTTCGGGGCCGAGGTAGAGGTGGCGGTCGAGGAGCTGCTCCAGGTCGCGGCGGCGGGCAAGGGCGGCGACCTGGTCGGGGTGCACGTCGGGGGCGTCGGCGTCCGGGCCGAGGACGGTCAGGAATCCGGCGCGTGCGAGGTCGCCGATCTGGCGGGACGTCACCGCCGGACGCAGCACCGGGAGCGGGTCGCCGACGGCGGCGGTCAGCCGGTCGGCCGCCGTGGAGGCGCCGATCGGGCCGCGGAGCGCGGCGCGGACGCCTTCCGCGTCGACGGCCTCGACCGCCGCCCGCGTCCAGAGGCCGGGCCCGGCGTCGGGGGCGGGGACCTGCCCGGTGTGGACGGCCCACCGCCAGGCGGCCACCGGTACCCGCAGCCGTCCGGCGGCCTGGCTCTCGTCGTACGTCGATCGCTTCGTCATCGTGTCCAACCTTTCGCTCGGTGCCGCCCTCGATGAGCGGTGCCCGAAAGATGCCGGTAGATCCCGAAATGTGTCAAGAGGCGGGTTTTCAGGGGGAGTTGGGGGCACACACCCTTGCTGCGCTCGCGTACGCGAGGCGAAATTCACCCGCGCGGAGGACTTCGGAGGTGCCGTCGAGAAGGCACTGAAGCCGGGCGACCGGGGCTCGGTGAAGGGTGCGAGGAGTACGCCAATGCGCCCCCTCACGGGGGCTCCCCAGCGGCGCAGCGGCGGAGTAGACCGTCGGTATGGCCTCGGACGACGACCCGCTGCTCGCGGACATCTGCGATCTGTGCGGGCAGCTGCTGAACGACGAGACGGCCCGGCTGGCGCTGGTCGCAGACTCCTCCTCCATCCACGCCAGCGACCCCAAGATGGACGGCAACCGGCTGGTCACCGTGTGCTCGCCCGCGCACCTGACCGCACTCCAGCAGCAGTACGCCCAGCGCCCCTACGTCGAGGAAGAGCTGTGGGCGGGGAAGATCTATCGCGCGATGCTCGCCTATCCCGGTGGGATCAAGCCCAAGCAGCTCCGGCGCGAGACCGGGCTGACCGGCCAGCAGATCGAGGCGGCGGTGAACTGGAACAACACGCGCGCCCGACAGTGCCCGTCGAGTGACCCGGACGAGGCCACCTAGAACGGGCGGCAACCGGGTGCCGAAGAAGCAGTGCCGGAAGGAACGGCAGGGCCCGCTCCCCCTGAGATGTCCGGGGAGCGGGCCCTGCGCTTGGTGTGGAGTGCGGTACGAGCAGCGACTAGTCGACGCCGAGGAACGCGCTGACCGCGGCGTGGGCGCGCGCGACGTCGACGTCCGGGACGCGTTCGTCGTCCTCCAGGAGGTAGAGCCAGTCGAGGATCTCTTCCTGCGGCCAGCACGCGAGCTCAGTCATGGTGGGGATGGTCAGCGGCTCCGGGGTGAGGGTGTCCATGGTGGTCCTTCCAATCCGATGTGGCCGTGGGGCGCGGCAAGAGGTTCAACGTGTCCGGCGGCCGGGGGTCATCGCCGGAATCGGAGGATCTTGCCCTCCTGTGCGACGAGGCCGGGGCCGCCGGGGCTGCCGGTGCAGGCGCGCTGGTGCCCGGCGTGCCAGGGGCCGGCCTCCTGGGGCGTGAGGTTGGTTTCCCCCTGGTGGCAGGCCCGGCAGGTCGCGGTGGAGGAGTCCGGGTTGTAGGCGTACGGGCGGCGGGACTTGGAGGCGGGCGGCTGTGCGGCCCGGCGTGCGGCGAAGCCGTCCGGGTCGGCCGGGTTCTCGTTGCGGTGGTCCATGATGCGCCTTCCGGATCTGGGAGGGATCGTGGTGCGGGTCAGGCGGCGAAGCCCACGTTGGTGACGTACTCGTACTGGCCCCAGTTGGAGCCGAGGTCGCCGATGACGTCGTCCCAGGCCGCTTCGAGGCCGGTTTTGTCGCTGGCAGCCCAGGAGCCGACGATCTTGTCCCAGCGGCGGACGTTCATCGTGCGGTACCCCACGTCGCGCTTCAGGCGCTGGTCGACCTGGGACTGGTTGATCGGGTGGATCTCCACCCGGGTGCCGCCGCCGGAGTTGAGGCGTTTGAGGAGGTGCGTGGCGACGTTCTGGCGGCGTACGAGGGTGTAGGCGCGCTCGATCTTCTCCAGGCTTGCCCGGGACGGCTGGCGCTTGCCCTCGCGCCAGGCTTTGAGGGTGCGGTCGGTGACGGTGAGGCCGGCGGCCTTCGCCGCCGCCCGTGCGTGGTCGGTTTTCGTGAGGTAGTTCAGCCGGGCCGACCAGCCCCGCTTTGAGGTGACCGGCGTCGCGATGCCTCCGGCGAGCCGGTCGAGCTGGCGGGCGAGCGCGCTGCCGCCCTTGATGCCGTGCGCGCCGAACTTCCCGAACTCGATGTTCTTCTCGGGCACTTACTTCTCCTCCCCCGTGTCGTCGGTGGTGGTGCCGACGGTGTACGTGTCCTTCACCTTGACCTCGGTGACGCCCCGGCCCTCGGGGAACACCTGCTGCCAGTCGCCGATGACGTGGAGTTCGTCGGTGCCCATGGCCCGTACGACGTGCAGCCCGCTTTCGTGGGCCTTCCACGCCTTCATCCAGAGGTTGGAAAACGCCTGGGAGCGGATGAGGTGCATCCAGTCCTGGCGGTAGATCTCGCGGTTGAAGTTCGACTCCCCCAGGGTGGAGACGAACTTCGAGTACATCGCCTTCACGTACTCCAGCGTCACCTCGTCGCCGTCGGCCAGGGCGGTGGCGCGGGCCTCGGTGAGCGTCACCCGGAACTTCTCCAGCAGCCCCTCGGTGGAGCCGGAGGTGTACGACTCGTGGATCTCCGGGGCCTCACACAGTCGGTGCTTGGGGCCGGACAGGCGCAGCAGCAGGCGCAGCGTCGGCTCGGTCACCCACAGCGGGCCGGGCTCGTCCCGGTTGCCGATCGGGTTCGGCAGGACGTCCCCGTGCTCCCAGGCGGGCGGGGTGATCAGGTGCACCCCGGCGCGGCGGCGGTCGAAGTCGAAGCCGGAGGAATGCTCCAGCTGTCCGATCGGCAGGTGGGTCTTCAGCGCGGAGAGGTAGGCGGCGTTCATGTCGAGCGCGATCACCTCGCGCGCACCGGGCGGGAGTTCGGCGCGGGTCCACTTCGGGCGGGCCTCCCAGACCTGGTCGGCGCCCTTGGAGGTCTGCTTGCGCAGGATGTTCGGCAGCGCGGGGTGCGCGACGACGTCGTACCGGCCGCCCTTGCGGGTCTCGTCCAGCAGGGCCATCGCGTCCGGGATCGCCCGCTTGATCAGCGCGGCCGTCGCGGCCTCGACATCACCGCCGTGCTCGGACAGGGCGTCCTGCACGGCTCGGGTGATGAGGTCGCCGGGGCCCGTCTCGTCCTGGAACGCACGCCCGCGCGGCGGCTTTCCCGCACCCGCTCGCGTGGTCGGCCGGGCCGTCGTGCGATCTGCAGCCGGCGGCGTCGGAGACGTACGTACGGGAGCGGCATCGGCAACCGGCTCCGCCGGAACGGGAGCCGATTCGGCTGCGGGGACGTTCTGGCAGTCGGCGGGGTCGAGGTGCTGGGCGAAGCCGTCCATCCGGTGACCGGCCGGACGCCCGCACAGCACGCACGGCTCCGGGACGGCCAGGACCTCCACGTCGCCGTCGGGCTCGTCCTCGGGCGCGGCCGGGACGGACGAAGCGTCTGCCGGGACCGGGGCGGCGGCCGGCTCTTCGAGGGGCTCCACCGTCGTGGTCGCCGTGGCGAGCTTGTCGCGGAGTCCGTCGAGCAGGTACGCGTACTTCGTACGGACCTCGCCGACCGGGTCGCGGCCCGACTCCCATCCTGCGACGGTGCTCGGGCTCACTCCGAGCGCCTTCGCGATCTGTGCCTTGGACAGATGGGCACGCTCGCGCAGCTCCCGGCGCACCGCCGCTTCGGGCAGTACGGCCTGCGGGGCGACGGCGGCGAGCAGCGAATCGATCGCTTCGAAGTTGTCCGTCATCGGGTCGCCCCCTTCTTGTCCTTCAGCGTGCGCAGCCGTCCGGCGGGCAGGGCCTCACACGCGCTCGTCGGGCCTTTCAGCAGGTCGAGGGGGTGGACGCCGTAGTGGTCGGCGAGCGCGTCGACGTCGTCCAACTGCCAGGACGCGGCGCCGGACTGACGGCGCGAGACCTGCGTCTGGGTCAGACCGAGGACTTCGGCGACCACCCGCTGCGACTCCCCCGTCGCCTGCATCAACGCCGCGACGGTCAGCCGCAGCGATTCCTCCAAGCTCATTCCCATACCTCGCACCCTACCAATGTTCATGCATTTCACGCATGAACATTGGATTTATACGCACTCTCATAGCTTTTTTAGATCACACTGCAGGTGGGCGGCGTCCAGGTGCTCGCTGGTGAAACGCCCCCGTGAAACGCCCGTACGCGTAGCGGAAGGACATGGAGAAACCGCAGGTCAGCGGTGAAACGCGGCTCCACGTTTCACCCGGCGTTTCAGTGGGTGTTTCACCTGCTGCTGCAATCGTTGGAGCCGTACCGCCACGAGGACGGTCCGGCGACGGACATACGAACTTGCGCGGCTTGCCCCTACACCTGGTACACGCGCGCATTCAATACAAAGTCGCAGCTCAGGAACATTGAATGAGCGTTCGTCAGGCCGTTGAGTACGGCCACCGGCAGGACTTGCGGGGCTAAGCCCCCGATCCAGCACGGTGTCCCCGTCCCGCTCCAGCCCCTCCTTTCGAGGTGTTCCGGAGCCTCAACGAACCCGCGAAGGACTACTTCCTCATGCCGACCACGACCGCCCTGCTGATCCTGGTACTCCTCCTCTCCGGCGGGACCGCCATCGGATTCCTCGTCTTCCTGACGCACACCCGCCCCCAGTTGGACGCGCCGGTGAACACCGCCATCGCCGGTGTGGTCGCGCTCGCCGCGCTCCTGGCGCTCGCGCTCGCCCTGTGACCGCCGCCGGGCCCGAGGCGAACAAGTACCCCGGGGCCCGGCGGCGTTCATTCCTCCTGGCGCAGCCGCCGGGCCTCTTCCAGGGCCCGGCGGCGCTCGCGCAGCTGCTCGCGGTGGGCCCTCCGGTCCTCAGCGGCCTGCTGCTCCTCCCGCTCCAGCCGGCGATGGGCGATGCACCCGGGGCAGACCAGGTCCGAAGCCCAGTAGCGCACGGTGCGGCGCGGTCCCGGTCCGACGGGCAGCCGCCAGCCCCGGGCGAGGAGGCGAACCATGAACGGCCTCAGGCGCGCCAGCGACGCGACACCGGAGGTGCTCCAGCCTCCCTCATCGAGGAGGAGGCGAACCTGCGCCGGCAGGCCGACGGGGAACCCGTCCACGAGCAGAGCGCGTTCGTACTCGGTGAGCCAGTGGTAGTGGACCGGGCACGCGGCGCGCCCCCGGCGGTCCCTCTTCTTCCGGGCACGGCCCGGTGCTTTCGTATCCATGATCGACAGCTTCTGACGATCAGCCTGTGGACAGGAGCCCTGCGTTCGGAGACCTTGCGAACCCCTTCGGGAAGCCCAAGCCCCCTGCGAGAACTGGCCTGTGGGCATCACTCCCCAATTGGGGAGTCGCCCAGCGCCCACGGTTACGGTGCCGCGGGCAGGGCCTCCAGGCCGACGGGCTCACCGTTGAGATGGAGCACCTGCACGGCGTCCTTCTTCGTCGCGTAGACCGGGCCCGCGTAGTCGTCGGGAGCGTCTTTGAACTCGACGGTGGCACCGGGGCCTGCCGACAGCAGGAGGGGAAGGAGCTCCTGCGTCAGGAACTGGTTGGACACGTTGGTGTAGTCGCCGAGTGGGGAGGCACGCCGGGAGACGTCGACTCGGTCCTCGGGGGCGCAGATGGGGACCATGGACTTCACGGAACGGGTCTTCTCCATAGCCTCTCCAACGACGCCTTGCGGAGATCGGTCACGGATCTCGCCGGCCCGGAGCAACCTGACACGGCTTCCCCCGGGCACAGAGCCCCCGCCGGAGAGGAAGGCGGGCCGGAGGCCGGTCAGTGGCCGAGGTGGGACGCGACACCGTGCTGGCGGGCCTGTTGCAGGGTCTGCGCCCAGGCCCGCTTGATCTCCGGCTCGGTCTTCCAGTACCGGCGTACCGCGGCCGTCCCGCGGGGCGGGTCGCTGGGACGCAGCTGGGCATGGAGCTCCTTGCCCAGCTCGAACGACAAGTTCTCCACGACGCCCCGGTAGTTGAACGAGACCAGGTGCGGCGCCTCCTCTTCCACTCGGAGCAGGACCTGCCGGAAGCCGATCAACGACGCGCGGGTGCCACGTTTCGTGCCCTTGGGCGACGCCGCGTGCCCCTGGGTACGCCGGGAGGCAGGCGAGACGAAGAAGGGGCACACCGCACCGGAGAAGAGCATGCACTCCCGGTGCCCCGGCCCGTCATCCCTGATGCAGGCGTCGTCCTGGAGCGTGGGGCCCACTTCGTCGTCGGCGAACAGCCGGTACGGCGTCTCCCCGTTCATCGGCAGACCGCAGATCGCGCAGCAGGCACCCGCCCACAGCGTGCCCGCCCGGCGGAAGTCCTGGAGCGCCAGCTGCGGCTTGCCCCGCACCCAGCCGTTCTCCGCAGGAACGGGATAGCCGCGCACATCACGCGGCAGCCCGGCCACCCGGCCGGGTACAACAGGAAGGTCGATCATGCTGCCATCATCGACGAACAGCCTCTTCGCGCGGGGGCGTTCGCACGATTCCTGCCCTGCCGAGGAACGCAAAGGCCCGGCGCCGCAGGTACGAGACTGCGGCGCCGGGCCAGACGGCCGAACATACCCGGCCGGTACCGACCGGGTCAGTCCCAGCGACTGTCGGGCACAACACCCCAGCCTGCATCGCCCGAGCCTGCATCGCCCGTGCTCCCCCACCCCGGGTCGCCGTCGAAGCGGCGCCACTGAATGTCGCCGGCGTCGCTCAGGTTCCAGTTCGGGTCCTTCTTCGTCATGCGGGTTCCCCTCCCCTTGTGCTGCCGAGTGCAGCTGTGATCACGAGCGTACGCCTGGACCAGCCCAGGCCGCCGTCCTGTTCGACGCCTTGCCGAGGCACTGTGTGCCCCTGTCCGCCGGGCGGCCCGCACTGCCGACCGCAACCACCGGGCGCACCACGGCGTCGACCGCCTGCCGGTCGACCGCTGCACGACGGAGGTGTCCGCTTCCCCCGAAAAGCTGCCCTCCCGGGCCTGCACCTCAGCAGGCCGGTACGGCAACTAGAGGGAGATCAAGATGGAGAAGGACCAGGGCGCGGTGCGGGTGAGCGGGTACCGGAAGCGGGCGCAGCGGCGCCGTACGGTGCAGGGCACCGGGGAGGCCCGGGGCGACGGGTGGGTGCGTACGGCCGCGGACGAGCAGCTGCTCGCGTTGGCAACCAGGTACGGGTCGCTGACGCTGCGCCAGGCCGCGGCGGCGTGCTGGGGCGGGCAGGTGGAGACGGCACGGACGCGGGTGCGGCTGATGGTGGAGGCGGGGTTGTTGTTCCGGTCGGCGGAGACGCGGTGGGCGGGGACGGTGGTGTGGACGACGGAACGCGGCGCCCGCCTCTCGGGCACCGGGCTGGGAGCACCGCACCCTCCGAGCGAACGGCTGCTGCACCGGCTCGCCCTTGCGGATGTCGGGGTGCGCCAGGAGGCCGGCACCGGGCAGCCGGTCGTGCTCACCGAGCGCGAGGTGCGCACCGCCGACGCCGTTCCCGGGCGGGCGGCGCAGCTCCTGGCCGACGTCGGGGCGCCGCAGTTGGCGCCGGTCGGCGCGGATCGCGGGGAGACCCTGGCGGTGCCGTTGGGGGTGCGGTCGGTGCACTGGCCCGACCTCGTCGTCATCCGCCCCGACACCGGGCTGCTGTTCGCGGTCGAGGTCGAACTGACCCCCAAGACGCCGGCCGCGCTGCGGCAGATCCTGCGCGGTTACCTCCAGGCCCGCCGCAAGGTCATCTACCTGGGCACCGAGGCAGTCATACGCCAACTCGTCGGGCACCAGACACCGGACGGGTGGAAGGACGGGATCGCACAGCAGGTGCGACTACTGCCGCCGGGCCCGCCGACCGGCGAGGGCAACCCGCTGCTGCACGTGAACGAGCTCCGCCTCCGCGACCCGGGCGTGCGTGCGCAGCTGGAGCGGCACACCGCCCGCCACCGGGTTGGCACGTACGCGGTGCGCTGACCGGGGCTGGGTCAGAGGTTCTCGGGTGCCAGGTCGGGGCGTAGCCGATGCCACGCGGGGTGTCTCAGTCGTCCGGCCCGGGTGCGGGTGGCGTAGCGGACTTCGCCGACGAGGCGGGGCAGCACCCAGCGGGCACCGGGCACGTCCGGGACCGTGGTGAACGGACAGTCCTCGACCTTGGCGACGGCCAGGAGGCGGGCGAGGTCCGCGCGCTCGCGCTCCGACCAGCCGGTGCCGACGCTGCCCACATACCGCAGCCCGCCGGACCCGTCGCTCTCGCCGAGAAGGACCGCTCCGGGCAGCCCGGACAGTGCCCCCCGACCGGGCACCCACCCGCCGACCACGCAGTCGGCGGTCCGCACATGTCTCAGCTTGATCCACGACTTCGAGCGCTCCCCCGGCGTATATGGGGCTGACCTCAGCTTCAGAACGATCCCCTCCAGATGGTGTTCACGGGTCACTTCGTACGCCTCGCGGGCGTGGCCGACCACCGCGGCCGGGGTCGACCAGTGCGCCCCCTGGAGCCCAAGGTCCTCCAGTGCGTTGCGGCGGTCGGCGAACGGGCGGTCGAGCAGGCTGCGGCCCTCCAGGTGCAGGGCGTCGAAGAGCACCATGTGCACCGGCACCGTCGCGACGAGCCGGGCGGCCTTCGCCGGGGAGGCGCCCATCCGCGACTGGAGCCGCTCGAAGTCGGGGCGGCCCTGCGGGTCGAGGGCGACGATCTCCCCGTCAAGCACGGCCGGCACCCCGGCGAGGACGTCGGCCAGGGCGTGGAGCTCGGGGTACACCGCCGTCACCGGAGCACCCGATCGCGACCGGATGACCAGCGTCCCGTCGCCCGGTACGTACAAGATCGCTCTCATGCCGTCCTGCTTGGTCTCGACCGCGTACAGATGCTCGCGCGCGGGAGCGGGCAGCACCCCGGGCGTGGCCAGCATCGGCGCGATGAGCGGCAGCTCCACCACGTCAGCGCCCGGGACGTACACCCGGCGGCCGCGGCTGCTCGCTGCCCCAGACGTGCGGGCCCTCTCCCTCCCAGACCACCGCCCCCGGATCGGCGATCAGGTCCTCCGCATCCTGAAGACCTGCCCGCCTGAGCGCCTCGGCCAGATCCGTATCCGAATAGGCCCGCCCGAGATCGTGGACGACGCCACCGGGCTGGACCTGAACGGTGACCCGCCTGGCGTCGTCGACCAATCGGTGCACGGTGATCACGGTCATGGTTCCAGCGTGATCCGGACCGCACACAACCGCACTCCGAGCCGGGCACCACGCCCTGAACACACCCGTGCCCAGCGTCTCCCTGCCACCCGCCGTATCCACCCCGGCCGGCAACCCTGCAACGTCCGTATCCACCTCCACCGAGACCGGATACGGCAGTAGCCACCCTCGTATCCACCCGGCACCCCACCCCCGCCGCCCACTCGGCAGGAGGGGCACCAACGTGGCCGCCCGCGACGAGGGCGCCCGGCCACGCGGCGCAGCCGCCCTCGTCCCCTTCTTGTTCTCCTGCTCTTAGTTGCCCGGCTACGGGGCGCGGGCGAGGACGTCGGCGTACGCCCTCAGCTGGGAAGAGGGCGTACCCCGACGGATGGGCGCTCGACCGGAAGCCGGTTGAGGTGGCGGGCGAGTGCCCGGTCGGGGTCGGGGCTCAGCCGGTGGCCGGGCCGTCGTCGCTGAGGACCCGGTTGAGGTGGGCGAGCGTCGCGGTGGTCGCCTCGCGGACACCGTCATCGTCGGTGGTGTCGACGAGATGCGACAGCAGCACGGCGGCGGCCTGGAGCACGGCGGCCTGAACGGGCACCGTGCGCAGTCCGGCGAGCACGGCGGATACCTGTGCGTCGGCAGACAGGGCGGTGGGCTCGCCGGGAATGAGAGAGGAGACGCCGCGGCCAAGTCCGAGGACCTGCCGCTCACGCGAAGGTGCAGTCACACCGGCAAGTGTCCCGCACCACGGTCGCTCTGCGGACCCAATCCCCCAATCCCCCAATCCCCCAATGCGACCCCATCACCTGGGGAAACGGCTCCTTGATCCCCCAATCCCCCAATACGAGCTGGGCAGAGCGGCCCGTATTGGGGGATGGTCTCTCCTCCTCGTTCAACCCGGCTGTCGAGGCAGCAGGCGGGCCTGGGTCAGCGGCCGACGGGTTCGGGGTAGCGCTCGCGGCGCCGGTCCGCGTCGTCGACGCCTATCTCCGTCCACGGCTCGCCACGCTGGAGGCGGGGCAGTGTGGTGGCGAGGACGCCGATGGCGATGCCGTGCACCGCTGCGGCGAGCGCCTCCAGGCGGCGCTCCAGCAGGTGTTCCGCTTTGCCCGCCAGGACCACGTACACGGTCGGGAAGCGGGCGCTGCGGGTGTAGCGGTGGCGGGACCAGAACGGGTAGGTCTTCCCGTTGGTGCCGCGGGCGCCCTCCCAGACGCGGTGTCCGGCGTAGCGCTCGTAGTCCCAGATTTCCTTGGCCAGGCGGGCGCGCGACATGGTGCCGTTGTCGAGCTCGAACAGGCGGACTTCGCTCGTCTTCGTCGGCAGGGCGAGGACCGCGTCGGTGTTGAGCGCCAGGCCGAGCTGCTTGATGGAGTGGCTGACCTCGACCTGCCAGTCCATCAGGTGCTGTCGGCCGCCGTAGGCGAGGATCGTGTCCGTCACGGCGACGCCGTGCGCACCGAACCCGGCCTTCACCGCTTTCGCTCCGGTGCCGGCCTTCGGACGAGGGGGCAGTTCGTTGGCTTCGGCCAGTGCCTTCTGCCCTGCTGCTGTCAGGTTCCAGATCGGGTGCTTGCCGTACTTGCCGACTGTCTCCGCGAGGCCCTGCTCTGCGAGCTTGCGCATCGCCCTGCGTACGTACGACCGGCCGTCCGCATCCTTCGACGTGATCACCTGTGCCAGCTGCGCCACCGTCGCGACCCGTACGCATCCCAGCATCCGCAGTGCATCCGCCCGCACCCTGGCCGCTGTCGGAGTAGACCTCGCTCCCGTCACTGACGTCACAGGGGCGAGGAGAGAGGTGTCAGCCTTCCCCGAGGGGCCCGGATGCCCCTTGCGGCCTGCGGAAATCGGCAGCACCTGCGCGAGGTTCACGGCACTGGTCGCGGCACTGGAATTCGGGTGCTCCGCGGCCTCTTCGGTACCCCTTGACCACGTCCCACCACTGGCGGCTTCGGTGGCGGGCTCGGTGGGGGCGGCGCTCTGGCGGGTGCGGTCGGTGGTGGTCATCGGTGTCCTCGGACTTCCTCCGGCCCAGGGGCCGGCGTCACGGATACAGGTCCGGTCCGTTCACCGCCCCGGCCACCCCGGGTGCAACAGCGCACCCCGGCGACACCTGGCGGCGTACGAACCGCGGCCACCGTGGAAGAGACCCCCTTGCCCGCGGTCTAACGGCCGCCCCCGATCCGTGTCCGTTTTGGGCTCGACCGGGCTCGACCACACCAATTTGTCCGTGCCCCAAGTCACATCCAAGGGCGCCGTTCACGGCCCGGCATCGGTGCACGGCATCGCGCAGACCATCATCCGCATCGTCCGGGATCTCCTCGCCGACGAGCACGAGGGCACGTCCGATGCCGTGGCGCGGCTGGTGGGCGACATCGTGCACCAGGCCAATGAAGCGGCACGGGCCGGGACATACCTCGCGCACCCCAGCACCATGTAGCCCCCACCCCGGCCTGCAGTGCCCGTTTTGACCCTTGACCACCCCTTGACCACCCGGTTTGTCCGGGGCCGATGCCGCACCGTCCGGCATCGGCTCAGGAGGCGGGACGAGCACTGGACAGGACACCCGATGCACTCGATGCAGAACATCGGATGCAGTCCACTCGATGCACGATGCCCTCGATGCACAGCACCCGGGTGCAAAACACTCGATGCAGAGCACCGGATGCACGGTGTTCTGCATCGTCACCGGCCGGGCTGACCCGAACGCTCCCCCTCCGTGCTCAGTACCTGTCCGGCAAGAACTCCACGGCCCACCGGACCGAGCCCCCGTCGGCTCGGCCGCGCGGCGCGCTGAGCCGGAAGTGCCGGCGGTGGTCCGCCGGTAGCCGCAGCTGCCGACGTCACCACTTCGTCAGGCGCGGGCCCGGACTCAGAAAGCACAGCCTCGGGGACCGCGGGGACCTCGGGGACCTCGGGCAGGATTCCCAGGTGCTGACGGAGGTGTGCGGTCGCGGCTCGGACGGGAACGAGGATCTGGTCGGCCTCTGGTCCGAGCCGAGCGAGGGCGACAGCCAGGACATCGATCCCCTCCAGCGCATCGTCGACGGCGCAGCTTGCTGCCTCGGGCCAGCCCGCCACCTGGACGACGTCGTCGAGCTGGCACGCTGCGTCGGCGGCAGTGTCGGCCAGGAAGGAAACGCGGCAGCCGGGGTACGAGGTCGTGGTCATACTTCCCCAACGAGCCGTCCCGCCCGGCGAAACACCCCCGCTGCACCTGGTCCCCCAGCACCGCCGACCTGAACCGCCTTACCCCCGAACAGCGCCGCCGCTTCCGCCGGGCCGTCGCCTCCTCACCGGCCCCTGACCTGGGCACGGCACCCCTGGATACACGCTCGGGGCCGGTTTCCCAAGTTTGGGAAACCGGCCCCGAGTGTGTAAGCGCGCTACTTGGCGGCCTTGGTCACCGTTGCCGCCCATGAGGCGATTTCCTCAGCAAGACGTCGGGCATCCTCCGGGTTTTCCTCGAACGCCTTCTTCATCAGCCCCCGCGTCAGGTGCTTCTTCGCGAGGGCCACGGCGTTCTCCAACTGACCCACCGCGCTCGGTGCGGTGGCCGCCTGGGTGGTGCTGCTCAGCACCTCGCCCTGGATCGTCTGCTTCGGCTTGCCGTACCCGAGGCTGTCGACGGCGGCCTTGAGGGTAGCTGCGGTGGGCTGCCCGTTCCTCTTCTCAGACTTCGCCCACGCTTCGCTAACAGCGTCCAGCCCGTTGTGCCGGAGCACGGGCGCGAGGACCTGGACCTGCCCGGTGTTCGCGCTCGTGCCCTCTGGGAGCGCTGTCTGCACCTTGGCCGTGGCGACCAGAAGGTATCCGTGGGTAGAGGAGTAGTCCCACCGCCGCTGCACGTAGTCGACGAAGCTCTTGTAGTCCGGGCGCCATAGTTCGTCGTCGTGGATGAGTGCCAGCGCGGGGCCGGCCTCCCGACTGAACTTGTCCTTCGCCTGCCGAACGGTGAGTTCAGCGTTGTCCTGAGCCTTGCCGATGATGCCTTCGAGTACGGCCAAGCGCTCTTCCGCAGCCCCCTCGTGCGCAGCGCGCGGGAGCGGCACGAGGCCCACGGCCGTGTCGGCGGGGTCGGCTCGGTCCGCCGCTTTCTGAAGGCCCCCCTTCCCAGTCTTCCCGGAGGGCCCAGCGGCTGCGGCCTGCTGAAGCAGTTTGGAAACCATCAGGCGTCCTTCTGTGTGACGACGTGATCCACGAGTTGGCCGTACCAGCGGCGGAGCTTTTTGGCCTCGCGGCCGGGAGCGGAGGTGATCGGCGTGCAGGCCATCCGGCACTCCTCCCGGACGGAGTAGCTGACGATCCCCGAGTAGTGCCCCTCATCGGCGGTGAGGTGATCGAGCAGCTTGTCGCCGAAGATTTCCACAAGCTGGTCGTTGACGAGGTGGTTGACGGCGCGCATGTCGTCCTTCTTCGGCAGGATGCTCCTCACCACCCCGGCGATCTCCAGGTTCTCGTTCATCCCGCTGCCAGGGGAGCTGACGAATCGGAAGGTGCGGAGCGCTTGCTCAGCTCCGAGTCGGCCGTCGGCGGTGAGGGTGGCAGGGATGAGGATCTTTTTGGCGGCGATGAGCGCGCACGTGGCGAGCTTGCCGCCCGCTCGTGGCGGGACGTCCATCACAGCAAAGTCGATCTCTCCGTCCAGCCCTTCCAGGGCCCGACGTAGACGTCCCTCGAACATGGTGGAGTCATTCTCGCGGCGGCCGAGGGGCCGTTCGGAGGGGAGCACCCAGACGTTGGACGGCCATCCGGCGCCGGCCCGGACGATCGCGTCGTGGACCAGTTCGGCGGGATCGCCGGGAGGCGTTTCGGCTTCGGGGTCGATGTAGAGGAGGTCGTTGAGCGTGAAGCGCGGGTCCTTGACTCCCAGTTCCTCAGTCAGTGTGGCTCGGGGGTCGAGGTCGACGGCGAGGACGTTCAGCCCGCGTTCGGCGGCTTCGGCCACCATGCCCGCGGAGTTGCTCGTCTTCCCGACGCCTCCCTTCTCCGAGTAGTTCGCGACTGCGTCCACGCCAACCTCCACCTATGCGATCACTTCCGCGCCGGATCGTCGCTGCTCAGGCACCCTCTAGGCAAATCACTGTAATGAGAGGCGTGGCGTTGACCTGCGCGTACGGGAGGCAGCGTAGCGGTCAGCCGTTTCCCAAATTTGGGAAACGCTCGTGCTGTCACCCGTCTCGGCGCCTCACCACAGAGCCCGGAACGCAAAAAGGCCCTCGGATGGCTGGGGTTCCAGGCCGCCCAGGTTGCGAACGCGCCTTGGTCAGGGTTGGGGACACCGGCGGCAGTCACTGTGGCCGCTGGGTGCCGGAGGGCTCTTTGGGGCTGTTGTTGGAGAAGCGACCCCCGTGGCTGGCAGGGCCATTAACGTGATCGCGAAGTCGGTGTCTGGAGTCAGGGGGAACATGATGGAGGACTTTTTCGGGCGAGTGGAGGGGCGCACGCATGGGTGGCCGGCAGGACGTCGTGATCTTCACTGGCACGTACTCCCTCCCGATACAGAGGTTGTTCGCGCTCAACTCACTGACCCCTACCGTGCGCTGACGCATCGTCCTGGACTCGCCCCGGTCGCCCCGGAGTGGATACATCTGACGGTTGTTCACGGCGGACCGGAGGACAGCGCCAGTGGATCCGAGGTGGAGCAGATCGTTGAGAAGGTGCGTGTCGCCGCTGCCCAGGTCTCCCCGTTCACGGTCAGACTGGCCCGGCCTGGTATCGGACAGGTCGCCATCGAGTGCGCCGGCCGTCCCGGAAGCGCCTGGCGGCACCTGCGGACCCGTACGCAGGAGGCCATGGACGCTGTGGTGGGTAATCGCTGGCCGTCAATATCTGCTGGGCACTATCCGCATGCCTCAATCGCCTATGCCACCGCGGACGCGCATGTCGCTGATCGAGAAGCCTTGAAGGATGCCCTGTCCGACCTGCATGTCGACAGCGATGGTTTGACTATCCCCGTCACTGCTCTCACGCTCGTCTCGCAGTGGCACGACCGCCAGCACATCAAGTGGGAAGTGCTCGCTCAGGTCCCGCTGACTCCCGGCCGCGACGGCTAGGACCTGTCCGGTCGATCATGGTCTCGGCTACTGGGGCATAGCGGGGGCTGCAGTTCGTCGAGGGCGTGGTCGGCCCTCGACGTCGTGTGCCAGGGTGGCGGTATGGATTGGCAGTCTGAGAGCCCGGAACTCTGGGCGTTTCTGGAGTCCCTGCACTGCGGGAACATCCTGTCCGGCACCGTCGCAGCGATCGAACGGTTCGGGGTCTTCGTGGCCCTGGATGACGGGCCTGCCCATCCGCTCTTCCCCGGTGTCGGGTTCATCGTTATCCCCGAACTGTCCTGGCGGCACATCGACGCTCCCACCGATGTCGTTCAGGTAGGCCAGCGTGTCTCGTGCGAGTTCCTCCAGTTCGACACCTACAACCTGGAGGCCAGACTGTCCTTGAAGGCACTGCAGCCCGACCCCCTCCAGGCTTTCGCCGACCAGACAGCGGTGGGCCAGGAACTCCCGGGGATGGTTGAGAAGACGGTTTCCATCGGCGTCTTCGTCGACCTTGGGGACGGGATTGTAGGGCTGCTCCCCTTCAGAGAAGCCCACGGTCAGCCTGCGGTGAGTCCGCTGGAAGACTTCGAGGTCGGAGAGAAGATCACCGTCGTCGTCACAAAGATCGACCCGCCGACGCGCCGGGTCCTCCTCTGCAGGCCGCAGAGCGGCCGCCACGAAGGTGTCGCACCGGCCACGTGACGGGCAGCGTGCCCCAGCCGTTGAATGGAGCATGGGGCGGGGTGATCTGAGTGATGCCGAGTGGGAACGGCTGCGGCCGTTCCTGCCGGTCAGCAACAGGCGTTGTGGCCGGTGGCGGGATCACCGGCAGGTGATCGACGGGATTCTGCACCGGGTGCGGACCGGCGTGCAGTGGCGCGACCTGCCCGATCGGTTCGGGCCGTGGAAGACCGTCTACGAACGGCACCGCCTGTGGTCGGCCGACGGCACCTGGGAACGTCTGCTTCAGCAGGTCCAGGCCGCAGCCGACGCCGCAGGCGAGATCGACTGGGACGTCTCGGTCGACTCCACCATCGTGCGGGCGCATCAGCATGCGGCGGGCGCTCGCACCGACCCACCGCCGGCACCATGCTCAAAGGGGGCCGAGGAGCCAGAACATCAGGACGAAGTGCCGTGGCAGAGTCTGCACGCCCGCCTGGTGGAGGTGGTGCTGGAGGTGAGGGGCTGGGCCGCTCACGGGGCGGGTTCACCACCAAGCTCCACCTGAGCGCGGACGGCCTTTGTCGCCCGCTGTCTCTGATCATCACACCAGGTCAGCGGGCGGATTGCACCCAGTTCAAGCCGGTCCTGGAGAAGATCCGCGTCCCGAGAATCGGGCCGGGCCGGCCCCGTAAGAAGCCTGACAGCGTCGCCGCCGACAAGGCATACAGCAACGGGCCCGTCCGAATTTACCTGCGGCGCCGGGGGATCCGGCACACGATCCCGGAGAAAACCGATAGCCAGGCCGCCCGCCAGCGCAAGAGCTCACGCGGCGGGCGGCCACCCAGTTTCGACGAAGAGCGGTACAAGAAACGCAACACCGTCGAGCGCGCCATCAACAGGCTCAAGCAGCACCGGGCAGTGGCTACCCGCTACGACAAGCGCCGTTACATCTACCTCGGCACCGCCACCGCCGCAACCCTCACCATCTGGCTCCGGACATGATCGGCCGGACAAGTCCTAGTTGTTCGTGGTGGCGGCCGAACGGGGCCCCGTCTGGCAGAAGGCGGGGCTTCCGTGTTCCCGGTCGGGACGAGCGTAGCGCCGACCTGCCTACGACTGTGATTTCACCGGTCG
This sequence comes from Streptomyces sp. NPDC054863, assembly GCF_053610825.1. NCBI lineage: Bacteria > Bacillati > Actinomycetota > Actinomycetes > Kitasatosporales > Streptomycetaceae > Streptomyces > Streptomyces sp. NPDC054863. Next base: position 30,841 of record NZ_JBSGZD010000035.1, read on the forward strand.
AACAGCCGTCGCGTCGTCAAGCGAGGGCCTGGACTCAGCCCAGAAATGGCGAGGCCCCGGAACCACCGACGGTTCCGGGGCCTCGCTGCCTCCGTTCACCCGGGGGAATGGAGGCCGGGCAAGCGGGGCGTTCGGGGGAGCAAGCTACTGCGCGTGGACAACGATGCCCAACACCAGCAGGGCCAGCACGACGGAGAGCGCGAAGACGTAGATGATCTCGGCGAACTTCACCGGCGCTCGTCCTGCCGGGGAGTACCGTCGCTGACGGTGCCGCGCGGCGGTCGGTGTTCGGGGTAGAGGCTGCGACCGGGGGTGCGAACGGGCAGCGAGTCGAGCGTTCGAAGGCGCGCGGGTTCTGCTTCGTCGTTCGACATGGTGTGGTGCTCCTGAGAAGTGTTCGGCTGGCCTCGGCGTAGGGAGAGTCCGGCGTAGAGGGCCGGACCCGTTTCGAGTTGGCGGCGCCCCCAGGTGTCGGAGCGCGCTCGGATGCTGGCGACCATGGCTGGATGGACCAGTTCGTGGGCGCGCTTCGCAGTGCGGGGGAGAGCCGTGACGACGGCCTTGTCGGCGTCGAGCTCCGCGATCACGGTGATCTCGGAGGGGTTGACGATGGCAACTGCGTGCCAAGCGAGGATCTGCGCAAGTTCCCCGAGGCGGTGAGCAGTTCCGTGTGCGAGTCCCCAACGCCCGAAGATGATCCCGGTGTTGAGATAGATACGGAAGGAAGTATCTGCGTCCTGTGTTCCGTAGGCCCAGGCGTACAGGCATCCGTTCGTGGTGTGGCTACCGGTCGGCGTGTTCCGCAGGTAACCAGACGCGTCGAGGATGCCTTGCGGGGGGACGACGTGGAGTTCGGTGAGGCTCACCACTGGGCGTCCTTCCGCATCTGGCCGATGGGGTGGTCAGGATCCTGGGCAGCCACCTGGCTGATCGCCTCGCGCAGAGCCTGCGGGTCCGTGAGGTTCCCGCTTCCGTCGGGTGGGATGATCCACCGCTCGATGCGATCCGGCTCCTGATCGGGGTCGGGGACGCTGACGTCTGACGTCCAGCCCAGCTGGACGGTTCGGGGGTCGGTCCACCAGCGGGCCGTTCCGAGCGGCACGAAGAAGAAGTAGCGCTGCGCGGGGAGGTCGGCGATGACCGGCCCCCGGCAGTCTTCGGGAAGGGCGTCGAGGATGGCCGGCCCGCTGCCGGTTACGGCGATAACGTCCCAGACGCGTCCAGTGGGCAGCCAAACCTGTTCCCCAGCTGCCCATTTGGCGTAGACGTCGCTCGGATCGTCGGCCGCGGCGGTCAGCCACGTGGCGGCGGCGCTCACCAGGCACCTCCAGCTGCCAGACACGGCGGGCAGGCTTTCACACGCCAGCCGAGTCGACCGCCTTCGCGGTCGCGGGTGTAGGCGTATCCAGCGTCCTGCAGGATGCCGGTACCGGCACATCGCACGCAAAGCAGGCCGTTGAGCTGCTGGTTCTGTTGTTTCGTCATAGTCAGCGGTTCCAGGTCGTACGACCGGATGTCGCGGCTGCGGCTGCGACGGGCCGTTTCGGGCATCAAGGTCTCCGGGTTGCGGATCTGCGCGGCCACCACTCACCTCTCGTGATCAGACCGCTACCTCGTGCATCTGAATAGCTCTACAGTGACGCCCTGCGCACTCGCTGCGCAAGTGCGCAGCGAGTGCGAGGCAATTTCAGTACATGCCCACGGAATATGCGGAGAAGGGGACCACCATGTGTGCAGCTAAACGGCCTGGTGCGGCAGACTGGGCGCAGGCAAGTGCGCAGGTAAATGTGCACCGCACGACGAAGGGAAGGCGGCGCGTGACGACACCCAAACCGACCACTCAGACCGTCGGCCGCCGGCAGCTCGGAGCCGAGCTGCGCCGGTTGCGGACTGCCGCCAACCTGCGCCTGGAGGACGTTGCCGTACGTCTCGGCACGTCCATGACGCGGGCCAGCCGCATGGAGACGGGGAAAGGCCGGGTCGTCCCCAAGCCTGAGGAAGTCATCCAGCTCTGTGAGTTGTACGGCGTCAAGGACGAGCGGAAAGTCCAGATGCTGGTGGGCATGATTTCGCACGCGCGTCAGCCTGGTTGGTGGGACCCCTATCGCGAGGTATTGCCCTCAGGTCTCGAAGTTCTTTTTGCGCTGGAAACAGATGCTCTTACTGAACGAGCCTGGGAGCCCGACCTCGTACATGGATTGCTCCAGACTCCCGATTACGGCCGCGCCATTCTGAAGTCCTCACCGAGCACCCGCCTGCACGATATCGACGACATGGTGGCGGTACGAACAAAGCGGCAAGAGCTGATCACTCAGACCGAATCACCTCTGGAATTCTGGGTGATTTTGGATGAGCAAGCTCTCACCCGTCCCGTCGGAGGGGCAGACGTGATGCAGGCACAGCGGGAGCACATCCTGGAGATTGCCCAGCTGCCTAACGTAACCCTCCAGATCGTCCCCGTCGCCAAGGGGGCCCACCCCGGCCTGGGAGGGGCATTCACGCTCTTGGAATCCGAGACAGAGCCGCCGGTGGTCTACGTCGACTCACCAGCCGGGAACCTTTATCTCGAAAAGAAGCATGACGTCCGAAAGTTTACCGCGACTTTCGATCTCCTGAGGGCTACGGCTCTCGACCCCGAAGAATCTGCAATATTCCTACGTGAAATCCCGAAAGGTCAGTAATGGCTAGCGACCCGGGACAGGACCCCGTTTTCCTGACCCACCTCAATTGGTTTAAGTCCTCGGCCAGTTCCGCAAACGGCGGCTGCCTGGAGATCGCTCACCTTCCTGACGGCCGCGTCGCACTGCGCGATAACGAGGACCTGACCAACCCTCCCTTCGTCGTCACACCCCTTGTCTGGGAATGCTTCCTCGACGGTGCGATTAGGGGGGAGTTTCAACTCCCTCCCGTGTAAGGGAGGGAGTTGGACAAGTACACCACTGGCTCCGGACCACAAAGGTCTGGAGCCAGTTCCATGTGAACTTCCCCTGAGGCATGGAAAGTTCACATGGAGCGGCGCCCTTGAGCGGCGCTACCTCAGAAGCGATCTACGTCCTTCTGAGCGCCGATCTCCCGACCCGTCACCCCGGTGGGCATCGGGGCAGGAGATCGACACTCAGAAGCCCCCTGGGGCCGTTAGGTGGCGGTCTGTGCGAACGACGCGAGCTCGGGGTGCTGGCGGGCGATCTCCTCGCGGAGCCGCTGAGTCTCGGCACGCTCCTGACGCTCGCGGTCAGCAGCAGCACGGTCAGCAGCGGCCTGTTCCTCGCGTTCCTGGTACTCCGCGTACGCATCCTCCAGGAGCTCGTCCAGGAGCACAGTTTCCTTCTGGCGCTCGCGGGCGGCTTCTGCAGCGGCGTATTCATCTGCTGCGGCCTGAAGGGCGGCGTGGCAGGTCGGGCACAGGCCGTCCTGCGGGCGCGGTCCCTTGCCCGGGTTCTGGCACGTGGAGATCTCGCACTGCCACCATTGCGGGGCTGACCCCGTTGCGCGCGGGCTGGGCAGACGGCCCTGGCGGCGGTCGACCTTGTGGTCTTCACGCCGCTGGGTGCAGGCCCGGCAGGGTGCACCGGTGTCGATGATCGTGCGGTCCTCGCACATCGGGTCCGGGCAGTCCTTCGAGGGCCGTACGAGACCGACCGCCACGCCGACCGGGGAACTGATGCCCTTGCCACCAGGCAGTACGTCGGCCATGTAGCCGTGTACGACCCACCGTCGGGCCACCCGGTTCGCCAACTGCTCCGGACTCCGCCCACCGTCGAGGGCTTCAAGGATCGCGTCGCGCAACGCCGGAGGGCGGTGCTGTGGCAGCAGTGCGGCAAGTTCGGCCGGCCAGGCCGCCTCGACCACGGCCACCGCGGCAGCCTGCTTCCGCGACATCCGCACCTGAGGTTTGGCTGCCTTCCCCGACCGAGATGACGACTGCTTCGGCGCCTTGGCGCCGTTGGCCGCGGCGGAGCCGCTCTTCTCTCGCGCACTACTACCTGTAGTAGCCCTGCGGGCGTCACCAGCGGCTCGCGCCGCAGGCGCTGAAGTTGGTTCTGGTGTGGGGGTTGTTTCTGTTGGTTCAGGGGGTGACGTGGGCGTCATGGGGGAGGGTGACGTGGGCGTCACCAGGGGGGGTGACGTGGGCGTCACCCCCTGCTGAGCTGCGGGAATGTCCGAGTTAACGCCGAGGGCGGATTCCCGGGAGCCGGGTGCCGTAGACGTCACCCCACTCTGGCCTGCGGAAACGTCCGAGTTAACGCTCAGGGCCAGGGCTGCTGCTGTCCCGGCCCGGAACGTCCCCTCGATGGGCGGTTCGGCCCACTGCTCGGCACGTCGCTGTTTGGGCGTGGTGATCGTTGCGAAGGGCACGCCGGTGCCGCCGTAGTCGTCCCACGGGCCGTGGAGGTAGTACCGGCTGGACGTGCTCGATCCGTTCGGCCGGGTCCGTTCCTTGTCGGAGATCAGCTTCATCTCCCGCAGCTTCGCCAGGGCTCGCTGCACGACACGGTCGGACTTCTCGGCCTCGGCCGCCAGGAGTGCGATCGAGGGGAAGCACGAGAACTTCTCGTCGGCCCGATCGGCGAGCCGGCCGAGTACGTACTTGGCGGTGATGTCACCGATCTTCAGGGTGGCGACGTAGGTCTGGGCTTCGTTGCTCATCGCGTCACCGCCCTGGTACCAGCGGTGGTGGAGGTGTTCTTCGGCGAAGGGGTGTATGTCATGGCTCGGGTGTACGGGCCAAAGCGGACACCCCTTCGAAAGGGGAACCTGCTGTTCTTGAAAGCGCCGATCACGGCGTCCGGTCCTGTCCGGTCTGCTGGCTCGTGCGTCCCGAGGTGTCCTCCGGGTACACTCCGCAGCAGACCTGTGCTTGGTCTGGCCCGCCGCACGGAGCGTCAACTCCGGGGTTTACCACGGCGGGCCTCAAACGTTTTTGGCTGATAGTGCTGGTGAGCTTACGCCCAGTACACGGAGCTCAGGCCAGGGCTCATGATCCCGGTGGAGTTCCCGGGGCTGCATTCGTCCAGCCGGTGAGCGCACAGACCTCGATCGAGCTCAGTTCCATGCCGGGCGCGGCCAGTAATGCCTCTGCGACCAGGGTGATCTCCGGCCACAGACTGCTGACGCGTTGCTGCGCCCGCGCAGTGATCTGCTCCCAGGTGACTCCGCCCGCAGGGGCCGTTCCGGAGAGAACGAAGTCGTAGTCGGACTGCGTCAGGACGGCGACCGCCGCGTCGCGGTCGTGGCATTCCGCCGCTTCGGCATCGAGGCCGGCCGCGTCGAACTGCCGCTGTTCAGCGATTGCTCCTGCGGCGTACTGCACGGCGAATTCGACCTCGTCGACCCAGCAGGGGTTCCAGGTCACCAGCCCGCTCATCACCACGCCCCCATCGGAGTCCGGGAGGGGGGTCTCGGTCAGCAGGATGCGCTGGAGGCTGATGCCGTACGCCATGCCGACGAGTGCGTGGGCGGCTTCGTGGAAGGCGTTTCCGCGGCGGACTTGCTCCCGCGTCAGCGAATTCGTCCGTGCCGTGCGTGTATCCGGCAGGGAGTTCAGGTCAACGACGTGCTCAGTCATGCGGTCCCTTCCGTGATCGCGGTCAGCTCTCGCTGCCGGGCGCCTGCTTGGTCCGAACCGGCATGTCGGCCTCTTCGAGCCACCGGTAGAACATCGTCGGGCCCACCTGCGCGAGTTCTCGGGTCCGGTTGCGCCCGGCTCCGAGCCTCGCCGCCTCCAGGACGAGCGGCTTGATCTCCTCGGCCAGGATCTTGTCTGCCTCCTTGATCAGGGCCGCTCGTCGGGCGCCTGCCTCCGCGACAGCCCTCAGTGCCGCCGCTTGCCGTTCCTCTGGGATCTCGGTCACGGGGACGAGCATAACGGCAAACACCGCCAGTGTTCCAGTTGCACCGCCGGTGGTTTCTGTGTCATGGTGGTGGTGCCCCGGAAACGAGGCGGCCCCCGGCTGGTGGTGGAACACCGTTGCCGAGGGCCTTGACCGAACCCCTTTGCCTACACAAAGGAGGTGCGATCCGTGATGGATCGTATCGGCACGACCCTGGAAACGCTCACCCGGCCGTGCGCTGGCCTCATCGAGGACATGGAGCGCGACGACGACCTGCGCGGCCCGGAGCCGGAGCCCGAGAGCGTCGCCCGTACCTCCGTCCGCCGCTCCTCGAAGGGCGGGTGGACGACGTGGCTCTGAACGACCGGAAGATCTCGATCAAGCCGGGCTCCCACCCCCGGGACCCGAAGCACGAGACCGTCTACCAGCCGTCGCGTGGCGGATCCTTCCGGGACACCAAGCCGGTCGCCGGCACCCCGAAGAAGGACCGGACGTGAGCGCCCCGGGCTGCTGCGGGCGCCCCATGGAGCTCGACCCCCGCACCGGCCAGTACGTGTGCAGCAAGTGCAGCTCGTGGGCGCAGGGGTGCTCGTCGTGAGTTCCGCTGCCGAACACCGCGCCGCGGTGGCCGCGATGGAATCCGTCCGCCAGACCGCCGCCGCCGACTCCCGGTCCGCAGACGCTGCTCTGGCCAACGCCCGCCAGGCGCTCGTGGACCTCAAAGCGAAGGCCGACGAGATCGCTGCGCACCTCGCCAGCCGCTGACCGTCCGTAATTCCGCCCATACCTAACGAAGTTGAGCGACCCGCATCACAGAAGTGCACCAGCCGACTATCGGATGGCAGGCCACTGTGGCGCAGCCCTTGGACCATGCGTGATGCTGCGGGATCGAATTCCGCCCGGGGGCACGCACCATCGCAACCGACCACCAGGGAGAGCTAGATGACCACCACTGCGGAGCCACGCACTTCGGCCCCGGCGGTGCCCGTTCCGGCTGCACCGCCCGCCGCTTCGAAGGCATCTGTGACCACTCCGACCACACCGTCCCCCGCTCCGGAGGCGTCCGGAACCGCTCCGGCCCAGGTTGATCCGGAGCTGTTGGCCGACAGTCGCACGGTTCGGTTGCTCGGCATCGTTGCCCTGCTGGGCGGTGCCGTCCTCGCCGGAATCGGGTTCTCCGGTTCGTACTCCGCGCTCGTCACCCTCGGCTCCGACCACGGTCTCGGGCACTTCGCCCACGTCTTTCCGATCGGCGTCGACGTCGGCATCGTCGTCCTCCTGGTGCTGGACCTCTACCTGATCCACCGCCGGACTCCGTGGCCTGTCCTCCGGTTCCTGGCGCATCTCTTCACCGGTGCGACGATCGTCTTCAACGCGGCGGCAGCGGACGGGCCGATCACCGCAGACCCGATCGGCGCGGCGATGCACGGCATCATCCCGCTGATGTTCATCGCCTCCGTCGAGGCCGGCCGCCGCCTCTACATGCACTCCATGCGCCTGGCGGAGGGACACGAACCGCGGGGCATTCCGATCGTCCGGTGGCTGTACTCGCCGTTCTCCTCAATCGCGATGCACCGCCGGATGATGCTCTGGGACGTGCCGTATTCGCAGGCCAGGAGGCTGGAGCAGCAGCGCATCGCCTACCGGGTCTGGCTGGACCGCAAGTACGCGGGCAAGGGCGGCTGGAGGAAGGCGCCGTCCGACGAGCGGCTTCCCTTCAAGATGGCTCGCTATGGGTACAGCGTGGGCGATGCCCTGGCCCTGCCCCAGCAGGCCGAGGAGGAAGCGCAGATCCGGTCCGAGCAGGCGGCGGAGCAGGCACTCGCAGCGAAGATCCGTGCGGACGACCGCGCCAGCCGGGCAACGGTCGCAGCTCTGGAGAACAAGGGCAATGTCGAGGTCGCCCACCATCGCGTCACCGCTCGTACGGGAACTGCCGAAGCTCAGGCGCGGGCCGCCCAGGCCGAAGCCGACGCCCTCGCAACCGCCAAGTCCCGCGCGGCCATTGTCTCGGCGGATGCGATCAAGGCGGAGGAGACGGCCGAAGCGGAGCGCCGTGCTGCCGGAGTGGCGAAGGACGCCGCCGAAGTGCGCCGTGCTGCTGCCGAAGCGGACAAGGATGCCGCCGAAGCGGAGTATGCCGCTGCCCAGAAGCGGGCTGACGCGGAAGTGGAACTCAGCCGGGAGGCCGAGGCTCGGGCCCGTACGGAGACGGCGGTCGCTGCGGAGGAGAAGGCCAGGCACGAGGCTGCCGAAGCGCGGCGGGCTGCTGCCGAAGCAGAGCTGCGTGCCCGCGAAGCGGAGGACCTGGCCAAGCTCAAGCCGTCGGAGCGGGGCGCGCGGCAGGTTGCCCGGATGCTCCTCGCGGCCGGCGGGGGTTCCGAGTCGGTGGATCTCCTGACGATCGCCGACGCCCTGGGGGTCTCCCAGAGCACGGCCAGTGAGCGTCGTAAGGACGCCGTGGAGCTGATCGCCCAGGGCTATCGCCCGTGAAGGGGCCGTGAACTTGGCCTGGATCAAACAGACTTCAGGTCTTTACTCTCACGGGACGTGATCGTCTCGTGACGGGTCCGGCGGGGATTAGGCCCCCGCCGGACCCCACTCCCCAGAAATGACTGCGCGTCACCAGGAGGTCTGCACAGTATGACCCGACACAAGACTCGATCACAGACTGACGGCTACACCCGAACCATCCTCCCGCCGCGCCCCTTCGAGGGGTGGCCCCCGGTGCCCGTGCGCAGCTGGCCGTCGTACGGCGGCGACGAGCTGCGTGTGAGGGCCTGGCTGTGGCGGGCGTTTGGTGTCGGTGCTGCCGCCGTAGGGAGGCACCAGTGAGCAGCCAGTCCGAGCCCGAGTGGTGGCAGGCGGACCCCGAGTCCCGCCCCGAGCAGGACGACCGTGACCGGCAGATGGAGTCCGAAGCCTTCGCCGATGCGGCCCTCCACATGCGGGACGCCGCCGAAGCGCTGCGGGATGCGACGCCCGGTCCGCCGCCCAAGGAGCGGGACTGGAGCCTCGACTGGTTCTGGCGGTGGGTCCGGGAGACCGAGAACGGCATCGCGTTCAAGCGCTCGCTCTACAGCACCGGCCCGGGTCTGGCCCTGATCCTGATGACCTACAGCCGTGAGACGGGGAACCACGGCGGCGCCGCGGCCTTCTTCTTCGCACTGATCGCCGGGGTCGGCCATCTGCGCATCCAACGGCCGTTCACTCGACTGGTGTTGTGGGGTTCCGTCCTGGCCCCGGTCATGTATTTCCCTGCACTTTTGTCCATTGTCTTCGGCCTGGCCGGATTCCTCGTGGGAGGGCTGTAATCGTGAAAACCGTAACGCTGGGAATGTTCACCGTCGGATTCCTGATCCTCGTTGCGAGGGTGGGCTGGTTCTATTTCAAGTCGAACTCCCGGCAGTGGAATCTGCTCATGCCGTTCGCACTCTCCGCCACCGCTTTTGCCGCAGCCGGTGCATGTGCGGGTGGGCTCATCGGAACGGTCATGACCTGGTCGCGGGAGAAGGTGGGCGCTGGCGGCGACTGGGCCCTCACCAAAGGAACCGGAGCGGAGCAGGTCAGTATTACCCGCACTGCGGAATTCGGCACGCTGACCCCGTTCGGCGCGGTCCTCATGCTCGGGCTCATCGTCCTGTTCGTCGTCATCTTCAAGTCGGCGAAAAGGAAGCCGAAGAAGGAGCTGTTCTGGGGCGCTCCGTGCGGTCTGACCCTTGGACCGTTCGTCGGCGCGGTGACCATCACTCCGCTGGTCAACGGTGCCGGGGGCATGCTCATCGGTTCCTTCTTCTGATCAACTCCCGTGCGGGCACGGACGGGAGGAACCGGCCGTGCCCGCACGGGGCCGCCTGCGAGACTGCTGTGGAGAACCCCTGATGGCCGGCGAAGAACCCGAGACCCCCAAGACCGTCGAAGTACCCCCTGCTCCTGCCTCTGCAGATCCGGGCATCCCGGCTGCCGAGACGACCGAGGTCGCCTCGGAGAGCACCCCGGCCAGTGCCGTCGGAACCCGCCTCGCGAACGGCTGCCGCCACCTCCTGGCCGGACTGAGGCACACCGTCAATACCCGCCACCAGACCGACGACGAGATCCGTCGCCTCCTCGTGCAACGCCAGCTCCATGCGTACAACGCCCTGCGCGAGACTGCCCGCGAGGAGCTCGACGAGGTCCGCTCCCGGATCACGAAGCTGGAGCTCCGGGGTGCGGACGAGGGCTGGAGCACGGAGCAGCGCCACGAGGTCAAGTCCCTGCGCGACGAGCGCAAACGGCGAGAACAGGCGCTCCGTGACCTCCTCAAGCAGCCCTTCGCGCCCGTCCAGCCATCCCGCGCGAAGATCACCAGCGCTCGCCGGGCGAGCAGCACCCGCAGGTTCGTGGCCCTGGTCGCCCTGCTGGTCGCGGTCGCGGCGATGATCGTTGCGCGCCCGCAGATGCTGCTCCTCATGCTTCCCGCAGCGGTCGTGGCCCTGTGGTGGGTCGGCCGGCACCCGCCCGTCCTGGCCCAGCGCGACGTGCCCGAACGGCTGCTGCGCCCCGAACTGGCCCTTCCTGCGGTGGACGCCACGACTGCGGGGGAGGAACTGCCCGAGGAGCTCCGTCCGTACCGGATCGCCGACGCCACGACGGTCGAGGAGGCGGAGGAGGCGTTGCGTCGTGCACTCGTGCACGAGCGCTGCGACATCGAATCCGTCACCGACGGGCGCAAGGAACCGTGGGGCTGGTCGGCCCGGGTCACCTTCCGCACGGGCACCCCGGACCAGCTCAACGGGGTGGAGACCAACAAGAACGTGATCACCGTGCTGAAGCTGCGCCGTGCCGGCCTGCTGGTCGAGGCCGACCCGGACGCCGGTGAGGCGTGCACCGTGCGCATGCTCATGCGCGACCCGTTCACTCCCGAGCTGGTCGGTACGGTGCCCTACCGGGCGCCGCTGTCCAGCTCGATCTCTGACACCCACGACTTCGGTGTCGGAATGGACGCCGCCGCCCTCGCCTACACCCTGGCAGGGCTGATGCTGATGATGGTGGCGGACTCGGGCGGAGGTAAGAGCGGGATCATGCTCGCGATGGCGGAGGCCGCCACCTCCACCCGCGATGCAGTGGTGATCAACCTTGATCCCGTCGGTACCGGGGTCGGAGATCTGGGTCCGGCGATCACCCTGGACGCCTGCATGGACGACAAGCAGATCAATGCCGTCCTGAAGTTCCTCCTGAAGCTGTGCAGCTCCCGTGCTCAGCAGCGCGCGGCGTACGGCTGGGGCAACAAGTGGAGGGTCAGCCCGGAACACCCCGCGTTCTGCGTGTTCGTCGATGAGTGGCCGCAGCTCTCGGAGAAGAACAAGCAGCTCCTCATCAAGCTGCTGCTGCTGGGCCGCAAGGAGGCCATCTGGTTCTACGCGGGCAGCCAGTTCGGGACCAAGGAGTACCTCGGAGGCGCGATCGGGCCGAAGCTCAGCGCGAAGATGTTGGGGGCCTGCCGCGGCGTCGACGTCACCGAACTCCTGGGGGGCGGCGCTCTCGCCGAGGGGTACCGCGCCGATCTGCTGCGCCCTGCCACCCACACGGAGCGTAACGACGCTGGGCAGATCTATGCCATGGGGCTGCCCGGTATGCCCAACCGCGCACTGCGCTACCAGGTACGCGAAATCTCGCCCGAGTACGCGGCCCGGGTCGGTGCCGAGCGAGCCCGGATGGGCCTTCCGGATGTGACCCACACACTCACCGAAGCCGGACTGATCGACGCCTGGCGCGAACTCAAGGGCCCCTCCGCAGGCGCCCCGTCGGCGGCCGGAGACGACAGCGTCGTGGACGCGGACGTGATCGCCGAGGACGTCCCGTCCATCGTGTGGGCCTTCGTCGAGGCGTTCGACCAGGAGGGGGATCCGGCGTACCTGACCATGGACCAGCTCCACGTGTACCTCCGCAAGGCGGACCCCGATCGCTGGGACCGCTGGGGCGACCTCGATGACCGAGGCCGCCTGAGGGAGCTCGGGAAAGCCCTGAGCCGCGAACTGCGCAACCTCGGGGTGGCGTTGTCCTCGGAGAAGATCACCGAGCTCGACGGGGATCCGAAGGGCTACTACGCCGAAGCCGTCCGCCAGGCCCTGGCCGCCGAATCCTGATCGGCCGGCGATTGGCTGCTCATTGGCGGTGATCGGTACGCCAAGCCGATCAC
>NZ_JBSGZD010000036.1:0-42428 GCF_053610825.1 Streptomyces sp. NPDC054863
GTGCCAGGACCGCACAGAGGGCGGCGAGCGGGAGTTCGGCGCACACGGCCATGGCGGCAGCCGCCGCGAGCTCGGCGCCCGGGGCCGAGGTGAGCAGGTCGGCGCAGGCGTCGGCGGCGAGCAGGAGCGCGGCGCCGGCGGCCGGGAGACGGGGGCTGCCTTCGCCGCGTACGAGGCGAAGGCCGGCGGTGAGGAGGCAGGCCGCCTCCAGGGTGTCCAGCACGATCCACCCGGCGGCCTCGGCGGGAGGCAGCGTCGCGGCCAGGTATCCCATCCAGGGGAGCAGCGCGAGCCCTGCGAGCGTGAGCAGCCTGCCCTGCCACATCGCCGTGGGGAGAGGGGTGTTGAGGGCGAGGAGTGCCATGGCTGCGGGTCCTTCCGGGGTGGTCGGCCCGGTTGTCGGGCTCGTGATCCACACTCCGGATTTCGGCGGCCCGGGTCAGGAATGGTGGGTGCCGACTTGGGGTGGCACTGGTTGCACCCCCGGGCGGTAGCAGGGTTCATGGCGAATTGTCAGACCCACCGATTACCGTCGGATCATGAACCTCTTGCCCTGGCCGCCACCGACCCGGATGCGGCGCACCCTCGCCCGGCTCCGGCGTGACCTGGCCTTTCTCGCTGCCGGGGCGCCCCTGCACCTGCTCGCGGCGCTGCTGTTCCTGTGGGCGACGGTGCTGGCCGCCGGGATCCTGACCGGCGGGCCGGACTCCGACACGGACCCGCTGCTGCTGCCGGTGCCTGTGGTGCTGGTCCTCGTCGCAGGGCTCGGGCTGACCGAGGCGCAGCGGTGGCGGTTCCGGGAGCTGTGCGGGGTGGAGATACCCCGGCTGCGGTTCGCGGTGGCGCGGCGGCAGTTCGCGTACCACTGGCTGGTCGGGCCGTGCCTGGCGCTGCTCGAACTCGCCGTGCTGGCACTGGCGTTGCTGGCCGTCGCCGGGACGGCCGTGTTCGCGTGGGAGTGGCTGCTGCCGGGGAGCTGGCGGGCCGGCCATCCCGACTGGACCACCTGGGCGGCCTTCGTGATGGTGGCCGGTGCGGCGGCCCTCTTCGCCGTACCGCCGTCCGCCGCCGCGCTCGTACGGCTGGAACAGCGCATCACGCCCGCGCTGTTGCGGGACGCGCACGACGAGGCGCTCAAGCAGCGGGTGTCGGACCTCACCGAGAGCCGGGCCGGGGCGGTCGACGCGGCGGACGCCGAGCGGCGGCGCATCGAGCGGGACCTGCACGACGGCGCACAGCAGCACCTCGTCTCCATGGCCCTCAACCTCGGCATCGCCAAGGCCACGCTCAAGGACCTGCCGCCGGAGGTGCAGCAGGTCATCGACGAGGCGCACCGCGCCGCCAAGGAGTCCATCGAGGAGCTCAACAACCTGGTGCGGGGCCTGCACCCGTCCGTGCTCGACGAACTCGGCCTGGATCCCGCCCTGTCGGGGCTCGCCGCCCGCGCGCCCTTCCCCGTGCGGCTGCGGGTGGACGTGCCCGAGCGGGCGGCGCCCGCCGTCGAGGCCGTCGCGTACTTCGTCGTGTCCGAGGCGCTCACCAACGTCGCCAAGCACGCCCGTGCGACCCGGGCGGAGGTGGCCGTCACCCGGCTCGGGGGGATACTTCGGGTGATCGTCACCGACGACGGCGCCGGCGGGGCCGACCCCTCCGGCGGCACCGGACTGCGCGGACTCGCGCAGCGGGTGTCCTCCGTCGACGGTGCCTTCCGCCTCAGCAGCCCCACCGGGGGGCCGACCGTCATGACCGTGGAGTTGCCGTGCACCGCCGCCGTGCAGTGATCGCCGAGGACTCCGTCCTCCTGAGGATCGGGGTCGTCAGGATCCTGGAGATGGCCGGGTTCGACGTCGTCGCCGAGGCGGGCGACGCGGCGGGGCTCGTCGCCGCGGTCGAGGAACACCGCCCGGACCTCGCCGTCGTCGACGTCCGCATGCCGCCCGGCTTCACCGACGAGGGGATCCGCGCCGCCCTCCACGTACGACAGCGGTGGCCGGACACCGCCGTGCTGATGCTGTCGCAGTACGTCGAGGAGCGGTACGCGGCGGAGCTGCTGTCCACCCACACCAGCGGCATCGGCTACCTGCTCAAGCAGCGGGTCGCCGACGTCGAGGAGTTCATCGAGGCACTGCGCCGGGTCGCGGACGGGGGCACCGCACTGGACCCGCAGGTCGTCGCCCAATTGCTGGTACGCAGGGGCAGCGACCCGCTCGACCGGCTCACCGACCGCGAGCGCGAGGTCCTCGGCGCCATGGCGGAGGGCCGCTCCAACGCCGGGATCGCCGCCGTCCTCTCCCTCAGCGAGAGCGCGGTCGCCAAGCACATCAACTCCATCCTCGCCAAGCTGGACCTGCCCCGCGCGGGCGGCGACCACCGCCGGGTGCTGGCGGTCCTGCACTTCCTGGAGGGCAAGGGCCCGGAAGGCGGCGCGTGAGTGGTGAGGGCGCCGGCCCGGGCGACGTACGGCCGGGGGGTGAGGAAATCTGGTGCGGGCGGGAAGCGGGAGAGGGTACCGTTCTCAGCATGTTCTTCCAGACGCAGATTTACGAGTGAGAGTGCGACGGGCTCCTGTCGGCCCGTCCCCCACCGATGAATCCGTAGATCACTTCACTTCACGCCGGGAGAACCCATGAGCACGAGCAAGAACATCAACAACCCCGTGGGCCAGGGCGGCGGCCAGCGCAAGAGGCAGTCCCGCGACGAGCGGGCGAACAACGGCCCGCACCGCAACGCCGACCGTCAGAGCGCCGCCGACAAGAAGGCGGAACTGGTGGCCAAGATGCGCGAGAAGGCTGCCGCCGCCGACGGGAACGCCACCGCTGAGGGCTCCGACGCACAGGCCTGAAGCAGATGCGTCTGAAGCACGTGGCTTCGGAGGCGCTCAGCTTCTGAGGCACGTGGCTTCTGAAGCGCGCAGCTTCTGAAACACGTCACGCAGGACAGCAGGGCCCGGACCGCGCCACGCGGTCCGGGCCCTGCTGCCGTACTGCCGTGGGGCACGCCTCAGTTGACGGTGCGCGGCAGCCTCAGGTTCAGCAGTCCCGTCAGCGCCACCACCGCCAGTTGCACCAGCAGGGTCACCATGAGCGCGCTGCCCATGCCCAGCGCCGGGGTCAGCGCCAGGAACAGCGTGCCGAGCGTGGCCACGCCCAGGGCGAGCGCGGACTGCTGGGCGGTCACCATCACACCGCTGCCCACTCCGGCACGGTCGGCCGGGACGTCGGAGAGCACGATGCGGAGCAGCACCGGCAGCTGGAGGCCCTGGCCCAGTCCGGCGAGCAGCATGCCGGGGAGCAGCCCCGCGAAGCCGAGCTCCGGCCAGTCCCGCCGTACGGCCAGGATCAGGAGCACCAGGCCGGCCGCCTGGATCAGCGCACCGGCGACCGCGATCCGGCCGCCGTGGCGGCCGATCAGCTTCGGCCCGGCGAGGGACGCCGCGAAGTAGGCGACCGCCATCGGGACCAGGGCGAGCCCCGCGGCCACCGCTCCCATGCCCAGGCCCTGCTGCAGCGCCACCGCGATCACGAACATGAACCCGCCGAAGCTGATCGAGAACGGCACGATCGGCGGCAGCGCGCGCCGCAGCGACCGCACGGCGAACAGGCTCGGCGGGACGAGCGGGGTCCGCCCCGCCCGGTCCGCACGCCGCTCCACCAGGAAGAACGCGAGCGCCACGAACGGGAACGCGGCCAGCGACAGCCACGTCCACAGCGGCCAGAGCGCCGCCCGCCCCTCGGTGAGCGGGGCAAGGAGCGTGATCAGCGAGAGGGCCAGCAGCAGCGTTCCGGGTACGTCGACGGGCGCGGGCTTCTCGGAGCGCGTCTCCGGCACCGAACGTGCCGCGAGCAGCAGGGCGACGATCACGACGGGCACGTTGACGAGGAAGATCGACCGCCAGCCCGTCCCGGCGAGGTCGGCCGCGACGAGGATGCCGCCGAGTATCTGCCCGGCGACCATGGCGAGCCCGGCCGTCGCCCCGTACAGGCCCATCGCCTTCGCCCGGCGCTGTCCGGCGGTCGACGCCTGGATGGTGGCCAGCACCTGCGGCAGCATCAGCGCGGAGGCGGCGCCCTGCGCGACGCGGGCCGCGACGAGCGTCCAGGCGTCCGGGGCGAGACCGCAGACGAGGGAGGTGAGGCCGAAGGCGGCCATGCCCCACAGGAAGAGCCGGCGGCGGCCGAACATGTCGCCGAGCCGTCCGCCGAGCACCAGCAGGACCGCGTACGCCAGCCCGTACCCGGCGACGACCAGCTCCAGCACGGCGGGCCCCGCGGCCAGTTCGCGGTCGATGGTCGGCAGGGCCACGTTGACGATGAAGAAGTCGATGAGCGGGAGCGCCGCCCCGAGCAGCACGGTGAACAGCCCGAGCGGGCTGAGGGAGGATGAGGTAGGGGTGGGGGAGCCGGGGCGGGCGGGGGCCGGGGGGAGCGTGGTCGTCTGGGTCACGGCAGCCACTGTGCGGCAGCCCGAAGCCTGGTACCAGAGTCTCCTTATCCTGGTACAAGCACTACCCGGCAACGGGCTGGCCGGTGCGCGGGAGTGTCGGGGAGGCTGGGTCCATGACGACGACGGTGCAGGAGACGACGCACGGGACTGCTGGGGCGCAGGAGACGGCC
This sequence comes from Streptomyces sp. NPDC054863, assembly GCF_053610825.1. NCBI lineage: Bacteria > Bacillati > Actinomycetota > Actinomycetes > Kitasatosporales > Streptomycetaceae > Streptomyces > Streptomyces sp. NPDC054863. The sequence continues at coordinate 4,614 of NZ_JBSGZD010000036.1, forward strand.
TCCACCGCCGGGGTGCAGGAGACGACGTACGGGACTGCTGCTGTACGGGAGGCCGGGGAATCCAGGGCGGCCGGAGAGTCCAGGGCGGCCGGTGAGTCCAGGGCGGCCGGTGAGTCCAGGGCGGCCGGTGAGGCCGGGGAGCCCGGGGAGCCCGGTGGGGCCGGGGAGCCCGACGTCCGCCGGGCCGAGCTCGCCGCCTTCCTGCGCAGCCGCCGCGAGCGCATCACCCCCGAGCAGGTCGGGCTGGCCAGGGGCCGCCGGCGCCGCACCCCCGGTCTGCGGCGCGAGGAGGTCGCGCAGCTCGCCGCCGTCGGCGTCACCTGGTACACGTGGCTGGAGCAGGCCCGCGACATCCAGGTGTCGCCGCAGGTCCTCGACGCCGTCGCCCGCGCCCTGCGGATGGACCGCGTCGAGCGCACCCACCTGTTCGCGCTCGCCGGAGCGCCCGACCCCGCCCCCAACGGGCCGTGCCCGACGGTCACCCCCGCCTACCAGGCGCTGCTGCGCCAGCTGGGACCGATCCCGGCCTGCATCCAGAACAGCCGGTACGACATCCTCGCCTACAACCGTGCCTACGCCCGGCTGCTCTGCGACCTCGACGCGCTGCCCCGCGCGGACCGCAACTGCATGCTGCTCGCCTTCACCAACGACGAGTGGCGCTCCTCGCTCGTCGACCTGCCGGGGACCAGCCGGGCGATGGCCGCCAAGTTCCGCGCCTCGATGGCGGGGCACCTCGCCGAGCCCGCCTGGAAGGCCCTGCTGAAGCGGCTGGAGAGCGAGTCGGCGGAGTTCTGCGAGCTGTGGGAGCGGCACGAGGTCGTCGAGCACGCCAGCCACACCAAGTACATCCGCAATGCCGAGGTCGGGCTGCTGCACGTCGAGCACGTCAACCTCTGGCTCAGCCCCGGCAGCGGCGCCTCCACCGGCCCCCGGCTGGTCAGCTACCCGCCGGTCGACGAGGAGACCCGGGTGCGGCTGGAGCGGCTTCACGCCCTGGCCGCCGAGGCCTCCTGAGCCGGGGGCTCCAGCCGCTCCGCCGTCCTCGCCGCCGTCTTCCGCGCCCACTTCCCGCTGGTCAGCGCTCCCATCAGGAGGACGCAGAGCCCGCATCCTGCGATGATCCACCAGGCCGGGACGCTCGCCGCCACGAACCCTTCGGCGTACGAGGCCGGGCCGAGGCCCGCTGCGAGGACCGCGCCGATCACGGCGACGCCGAGGGTGTTGCCGATCTGGCGGCTGGTGGAGGCGACGGCGGCTGCGACTCCCGCCTGGGCACGGGGCATTCCGGACACCGCCGTGTTGGTGATCGGCGCGTTCACCATGCCGAAGCCGAGCCCGAAGAGCACGTAACCGGTGAACATCAGCGGATCGCTGGTCTCCGCCCGGAAGCCCGCGAACAGCACCGCGCTCGCCGTCATCGCCGTCCCCGCGACCAGCAGCGAGGGCCTCGGCCCGAACGCCCCGACCATCCGCCCCGACAGCGGCGCGCACACGAACGTCATCGCGGCCATCGGCAGCATGTGGAGCCCGGCGTGCAGGGCGGACAGCCCGCGTACGTTCTGGAGGTAGAGGGTGTTCAGGAAGAGGAATCCGGTGAGCGAGGCGAACGCACAGATCGCGATCGTGGTGGCGCCGCTGAACGGAACGCTCCGGAAGAACCGGAGGTCGATGAGGGGCTCCGTGCGGCGGGGTTCGTACAGGACAAGACCCACCAGCGCGAGCACCGCGACGCCCGTCAGCGACAGGGTGAGCGGCGAGGTCCAGCCCGACTCCGGGGCCTCGATGATCGCGTACGTGAGCGGGGCGAGCAGCGCGACGACGAGGACCTGGCCCACCGGGTCGGGCCTGCGCGGCTTCGGGGCGCGGGACTCGGGGACGTACCGGAAGGTCAGGAACAGGGCGGCCAGCCCCACCGGCAGGTTGACCCAGAAGATCGCGCGCCAGCCCACCGAGTCGACGAGCAGCCCGCCGAGCAGCGGGCCGGCGGCCATGGATATGCCCACGACGCCGCCCCAGACACCGATCGCCCGCGCACGTTCGCGCGGCTCGGTGAAGGTGTTGGTGATGATCGACATCGCGACGGGGGTGAGCATCGAACCGCCGATCGCCTGCACGGCCCGGAAGGCGACCAGCGAGGCGAGGTTCGGCGCGAGCGAGCAGAGCAGCGAGCCGAGCGTGAACATCACGAGCCCGGCCATGAAGACCTTGCGGCGCCCGATCCGGTCGGCGGTCGAGCCGGACAGCATGAGGAGGGAGGCGAGGACCAGGGTGTAGGCGTCGATCGTCCACTGCATCCCGGCCACCGAGGCGTCCAGTTCGCGCTGCACGGCGGGGAGGGCGACGTTGAGCACCGTGCTGTCCAGGCTGACGATCAGCAGACTCGTGCAGCAGATGCCGAGGACGAGCACGCGGCGGCGGTGAGCGGGCCGAGCGGTAGGTGTATCAGGCATGTATGGATAGTACGGTTAACTAACGATCGAGCCCGGAGAGGTCCGGGGAGTGCGCGACAATGAGGTAATGACCTCGCTCAACATCGGCCCCCATGTCGCGCAGCCGCCCGTGGTGCTCGCCCCCATGGCAGGCATCACGAACGCGCCGTTCCGCACCCTCTGCCGTGAGTTCTCCGGCGGGAAGGGCCTGTTCGTGAGCGAGATGATCACGACGCGGGCGCTGGTCGAGCGCAACGAGAAGACCATGCAGCTGATCCGCTTCGACGCGACCGAGCAGCCCCGCTCGATCCAGCTGTACGGGGTGGACCCGGCCACCGTCGGCAAGGCGGTCCGCATGATCGTGGACGAGGACCTGGCCGACCACATCGACCTCAACTTCGGCTGCCCGGTGCCCAAGGTGACGCGCAAGGGCGGCGGTTCGGCCCTCCCGTACAAGCGGCCCCTGCTGCGCGCGATCCTGCACGAGGCGGTCACGGGCGCGGGTGATCTGCCGGTCACGATGAAGATGCGCAAGGGCATCGACGACGACCACATCACCTTCCTGGACGCCGGCCGCATCGCCGTCGACGAGGGCGTGACGGCCATCGCGCTGCACGGGCGGACCGCGGCCCAGCACTACGGCGGCACCGCCGACTGGGAGGCGATCGCCCGGCTCAAGGAGCACGTCCCGGAGATTCCGGTGCTCGGCAACGGCGACATCTGGTCGGCGGACGACGCACTGCGCATGGTGCGCGAGACGGGCTGCGACGGCGTCGTCGTGGGGCGCGGCTGCCTGGGGCGGCCGTGGCTGTTCGGCGACCTGGTGGCGGCCTTCGAGGGCCGCGAGGAGCGGGCCACGCCGACACTGCGCGAGGTCGCCGTCGTGATGCGGCGGCACGCGGAGCTGCTCGGCGAGTGGATCGGCGACGAGGCACGGGGTGTCATCGACTTCCGGAAGCATGTGGCCTGGTACCTCAAGGGGTTCTCGACGGGTGGCGAAATGCGCAAAAGGCTCGCCACCACGTCTTCCCTGGCCGAGATGGACGCTCATCTGAGCGAGCTCGACCTGGACCAGCCGTGGCCGGAGGGTGCGGATGGACCTCGGGGGCGTACGTCCGGAAATGGTCGGGTTGTCCTGCCGGACGGCTGGCTGAAGGACCCGTACGACTGCTCGGGGGTCAGTGACGAAGCGGAGCTGGACACGTCCGGAGGGTGAGATTCGGGTGACCGCACGGGGTGTGCGGCAGCGTGATTCTCGCCACGCCTGATGATGTAGTCGCTCAGATGAGCATTTTGCAGTGAGTTGCATTTTTCAAAGGGTGGCACCCAGTGCCACCCTTTCTCTTTTCACTGGTCGGGGTCATGCGTCACGGAGAGTCGATCGTCGGCAGGGCTGCGCTCTCTGTGCGTGGCGATGCGTTCGACACTTGAACGAATGTGGTGAGGGCCGGGGGAGGCCGGATCACTTTCGATCTGCTGGCGGACGGGTGGTTAAAGCCGTATGACGGTTAAGTGGACGTACCCAGACACCTTCGATCTGGGTATGTTCCTCGCCGTCAGGGCAGCCAACGCGTCTTCGAGGAGCCGAGACCGTGTCGGAAAACAAAGAACCCCACGTAGCCGAGCGACACAGCGCGACGAAGTCAGCTGGGCAGAAGTTCGTCTACGACTTCACCGAGGGCAACAGGGAGCTCAAGGACCTTCTCGGTGGCAAGGGCGCCAACCTCGCCGAGATGACCAATCTCGGCCTGCCGGTGCCTCCGGGGTTCACCATCACCACCGAGGCCTGCAAGGTCTACCTCGACAGCGGTGACGCTCCCAAGGAGCTGCGCGACGAGGTCAGCGCCCACCTGGACGCCCTTGAGGCGAAGATGGGCAAGAAGCTCGGCCAGGCGAACGACCCGCTGCTGGTCTCGGTCCGCTCGGGCGCGAAGTTCTCGATGCCCGGCATGATGGACACGGTCCTCAACATCGGCCTCTCCGACAAGTCCGTCGTCGGGCTCGCGAAGCAGTCCGGCGGGGAGCGCTTCGCCTGGGACTCCTACCGGCGCCTGATCCAGATGTTCGGCAAGACCGTCCTCGGCGTGGACGGCGAGCTCTTCGAGGAGGCCCTCGAAGCGGCCAAGGCGGCCAAGAAGGTCAAGGTCGACACCGACCTGGAGGCCGCCGACCTCAAGAAGCTCGTCAAGGGCTTCAAGAAGATCGTCTCGGACGCGTGCGGCCGGGACTTCCCGCAGGACCCGCGCGAGCAGATGGACCTCGCGATCAACGCGGTCTTCGACTCGTGGAACACCGACCGCGCGAAGCTCTACCGCCGTCAGGAGCGCATCCCGGGCGACCTGGGCACCGCGGTCAACGTCTGCTCGATGGTCTTCGGCAACCTCGGCCCGGACTCCGGCACGGGCGTCGCGTTCACCCGCGACCCGGCCTCCGGCCACGCGGGCGTGTACGGCGACTACCTCCAGAACGCGCAGGGCGAGGACGTCGTCGCGGGCATCCGCAACACGGTCCCGCTCGCCGACCTGGAGTCGATCGACAAGACGTCGTACGACCAGCTCATGCAGATCATGGAGACCCTCGAAACGCACTACAAGGACCTGTGCGACATCGAGTTCACCATCGAGCGCGGCCAGCTGTGGATGCTCCAGACCCGCGTCGGCAAGCGCACCGCGGGTGCCGCCTTCCGCATCGCCACGCAGCTCGTCGACCAGGGCCTCATCGACGAGGCCGAGGCCCTCCAGCGGGTCAACGGCGCACAGCTCGCGCAGCTGATGTTCCCGCGCTTCGACGAGGATGCGAAGACCCAGCTCCTGGGCCGCGGCATCGCCGCATCGCCCGGCGCGGCGGTCGGCAAGGCCGTCTTCGACTCGTACACGGCCGTCAAGTGGTCGCGCTCCGGCGAGAAGGTCATCCTCATCCGCCGCGAGACCAACCCCGACGACCTCGACGGCATGATCGCCGCCGAAGGCATCCTGACCTCGCGCGGCGGCAAGACGTCCCACGCGGCCGTCGTCGCACGCGGCATGGGCAAGACCTGTGTCTGCGGCGCCGAGGAGATCGAGGTCGACACCAAGCGCCGCCGCCTGACCGTCGGCAGCACGGTCGTGGAGGAGGGCGACGTCGTCTCCATCGACGGCTCCTCCGGCAAGGTCTACCTGGGCGAGGTCCCCGTCGTCCCGTCCCCGGTCGTCGAGTACTTCGAGGGCCGGATGCATGCCGGCGCCGACGACGCCGACGAGCTCGTCGAGGCCGTGCACCGGATCATGGCGTACGCCGACCGCCGCCGCCGGCTGCGGGTGCGTGCCAACGCCGACAACGCCGAGGACGCGCTGCGCGCCCGCCGCTTCGGAGCCCAGGGCATCGGCCTGTGCCGCACGGAGCACATGTTCCTCGGCGAGCGCCGCGAGATGGTCGAGAAGCTGATCCTCGCCGACACGGACGCCGAGCGCGAGGACGCCCTGAAGGGCCTTCTGCCGCTCCAGAAGAAGGACTTCATAGAGCTCTTCGAGGCGATGGACGGCCTGCCGGTCACCGTCCGTCTGCTGGACCCGCCGCTCCACGAGTTCCTCCCCGACATCACCGAGCTGTCGGTCCGCGTCGCCCTCGCCGAGTCCCGCAACGACGCCAACGAGAACGACCTGCGACTTCTCCAGGCCGTCCACCGCCTGCACGAGCAGAACCCGATGCTCGGCCTGCGCGGCGTACGCCTCGGCCTGGTCATCCCCGGCCTGTTCACCATGCAGGTCCGCGCCATCGCCGAGGCCGCCGCCGCCCGCAAGAACGCCAAGGGCGACCCGCGCGCGGAGATCATGATTCCGCTCGTCGGCACGGTCCAGGAGCTGGAGATCGTCCGCGAGGAGGCCGAAACGGTCATCGCCGAGGTCGAGGCCGCCCACGGCATAGACCTCAAGCTGGCGCTCGGCACGATGATCGAGCTGCCGCGCGCCGCCATCACGGCCGGTCAGATCGCCGAGGCCGCGGAGTTCTTCTCCTTCGGTACGAACGACCTGACGCAGACCGTCTGGGGCTTCTCCCGCGACGACGTGGAGGCTTCGTTCTTCACCGCCTACCTGGAGAAGGGCATCTTCGGCGTCTCCCCGTTCGAGACGATCGACCGCGACGGCGTCGGCGCCCTGGTGCGCTCGGCCGTCGAGGCGGGCCGCAAGACCCGCCCCGACCTCAAGCTGGGCGTCTGCGGCGAGCACGGCGGCGACCCGGAGTCCGTCCACTTCTTCCACGAGGTCGGCCTGGACTACGTCTCCTGCTCCCCGTTCCGCATCCCGGTCGCCCGCCTGGAAGCGGGCCGCGCGGCAGCCCAGTCCTCGGGCAGCGACAGCCGCTGACCCCGGGGCCCCGAGCCACCGGACCCCTCGCCGGGACCGAACACCCACCCTCACCCCCGGCGAAGGATCCGGCACCACACGAAGCGGCGGCACCCTGTGCGGGGGAGCCGCCGCTTCGGCGTGCGCGGGGACGAAATAGCCGGTGGCTTCAGCCGTGCTGCCTGCCGCGTCGGCCGTGCGGGGCGGAACAGGAGCCGCACCGCGTGAGCGGAGAGCGGGCAGCGGGGCGGGAGAGGGCGCACCTGCCGCTCTGCTGGAGCTCGCCGTAGGCGCAGACCTTCCTCGTGCGTGGGTAGACCCACCGCCCACGAACGTACTCAAGGTGGCCAAGTTCCCTGAGGTGGCGCTGCGCTCGGCGGACCGTCGAAATGGAAACTCCGCATTCCTGTGCGATCTCCTGCTGCGACGGGACAAAATATCCGTCACGCATGCGCATGATATTGACAGAAACGATCCCAATTAGGCATCTCATGATCGGATTCTTTCTTTCTGAGGAGGATCCCTTTAGTGGGATTTGCCGAATGTAGGGCACGGTGAACTTGCTGGTCCAGTCCGGGGCTAAAGGTACAGATGTTCCCGTGGGTTGTGTGCATGCCCGTTCCATTTCGCGTTCCGCCGAAGATTTAAGAAACCGGCGAATAGTGGCCGCCTCCTCGCCGGATAGGGAGCCTGAAGGGTCGTATGGCATCTGTCATGTCGATCGAGCTTAAAGTTTCTAACAGGCGCACTGCTTGACCGCTTCGTGTATCAATCTGATCGATTCTGCAAGACAGTGACCGCTCCAAGTATTTCCACTCGCATGGTCATAGAGGACTGCCATGCTGTGGCACTTGGCGTATGCATAGACTGTCAGGCAATCAGAATGAGGTTACGTTGTGCATGACCAGGCTAAGCCCTTCCCTCTGCCCGCAGCACCGGAAGTGCAGAACGCATGGGTTGATGCTGTCCTGGCCACCGCAGGGGTGAGTACTCCCCGGGCTGCTCTGGAAAGTATTGCGCCCTTCATCGTGGAACCGGAAGAAATGCTCACGGAGGCGAACGCGGATGGCGTTCGACAATTGCGGGAGAAATTCCTGCGCACGGTGCGGACCGACTCCGGAGAGATGCTTGTCGGTGTGGTGAAGATGCACGGGGTGGGCGGGATCGTCTGGGAACACAACGAGCGCATCAGTTCCCAGTGGAGCTCGGCGGCAAACCCCACGCGTGTGAACCGCGGCGGCGAAGATCTGCCGCTGTTGCAGCCTGTCCGCCCGTATTCCTGCACGGATGGATCAGGTAATGAGAAACCCTGTGCGGCCCTGGAGAGCAGGGTAAAGGACCGTGAAACGCTAATTGCCAATGCGCGCTGGGCGTCGAAGGTTCTGGAGCAGAAAGTAGGGATGCGTCCGTACGACCTGACGGAAGACCTGGTTCTGAATGGCCAGCAGGAGCCGGGTATGTATGTACCGCAGTTGATTTCGCTCGAAACGACGTCAGCCGTAACGGTCGAGGGCGATGGCCCCGTCTTTCCCGAGAGCTATTGGGGATGGATGGCCGTTCGCGGAAACAACCGGGCCAAGAGCCGACACGACATCTTCGGAATTACCTCGGCCGAAGTGCTGGCCGGCGTCCCTGGGACCAGATTTGGTGAGGATTCGGCGGAAGTCGAATGCGACCCCCGTGTATGGCTCTCCAAGCTTTCCCTCTTCCTGAATCGTGACCATGCCGAGAAAGGTGAATCCGATACGGAGTCCGTAGCATTCCGTGCGTCCCGTATCGCATCGGTGGAAGCGCATGTCGTGCTGGGGGCTTCGGATCCGCGCCGCCTCTATCGAATCGCTCAGTCGAGCAATCGTCGCGACCATGTCCACCCTCCTTTGGACTTCACGCCGAATGACCGTGCGAGGGCTTTGGGTCGAAGTATTCTGGGGATGTACGTCGCCTACGGTCTGATGGAGGAGGAGATTGCAGAGGTCCTCACCGGCTCTGCTCCGATTGGCAGGCTGCCAGGAATGACGGAAAAGTCATCTCCTGTTGAGCTCCGTGACCGCCGGTCCATGCTTTTGCTTCGTGAGTTCTTTCCCGTGGATGCGAAGAAGCGCCAGGTGATCCGTCGTGCGCTGAGCGAGTCTCCGCCGTCCCAGCTTTCCTCTGTGGAAGTGAACCGGCGGGCCCGAGCTTGGTCGGCCATGACTTCCGAGAGTTTCCCGCGCGCATGGAATCCGCGAATCGCGGAGATCTTCCAGGCTGCGGAAGTCCGTAATGGAATTGCACTATCCGAATGCTCCGTCGCGGAACTCCTTGAGGCCGCCGACCGTGATGACGAGGCTTTTGAGGAGCTGATTTCATATCGTGCTGCTCACTGGCTGGCGTCGTATGCCATCATCGATGCGGACCGAGGGTCACTGGCCGGGCAGAAGACGATTGCCGACGACGGCAGTGAAGACGTGCGCGTGCGACGTACGGTGAAGAACAACCTCCAAGCCATGCGCAACAACAAAGTGATGGCGATCGGTGTTCTCCGGGAGCTGGCGTCGGCAATGAACGACGGGGACCTGGTGCCCCGGAAGGTGGACGCAAATGGGGAGTCCTTGTCGGACCCTCTGACGCGGGCATGGTTCAACCGGGCTTTCCCGAAAGAATCGGGAACTCGTCCCAAGAAGCGATCCGTCGTCCCGAAGGTTCCTGCCGCCGTCGAGGAAGCGCCGCCCGCAGTTCCACCGGGGCCGCCCGTGCAGGAGGCCGAACCGCCCTTCCGGTACGGCGCTCTCGCCCCCCTGGAAACCGAGAGGGAAGGGCAGGTCCCCGGCGAGGGAGGCTTCCTCCCTCAGGGAACACCGGTGGTGGGGACAGCGAGCTTCCCGGGCCAGCGAACCGACCACGCTGCCCAGCCCCCCACCGGTGATCAGCTGGTCATGCGCATCCAGTCCCTGATCGATGAGTGCGGTGAGATCACTGACCTCGTCAAGCGGCTGGACTCAGACGCAGACTCTGGTGCCGACGCTCCGGGGGGCACTTCCGTGTTCAGCCGGCAACGGGCAGATGACGCCGTGATCGCAATTACGCAGTCCATCAGGAGGCTGCGTGCATTGCGTGATGCCGTGGAGGACCTGGCGGGCTCCGCCTGACAGTCCGTGGGGCGCCGGTCTCCATCTCCTCGCGTGGTGTCGAGTGGTGTGCGTTCCTGTGCGGACCCTTGTGGTCACGGTTCGGGTGCCGGAATGGACCACTGTGGATCGCATGCGTCACTCGTCGCCCGTACGTCATGGACGTCCTCAGGAGGACCCCGCGGGAGCAATGCCCGGCCCGTCGTCGTTCCGGCGATGCAGGAGTGGGCCGGGGGCAGCGGGACGTACCGGATCGACGCGGACGTCCGGGTGGTGGTGGGGCGGGCCGATCGGCAACTGGCCGGGTTGGCGCGGACTTTGACCGCCGCGCACGCGAGGGGTGGGGAGCGGTACGCGCAGGAGCGCAGGAGGGGTACGAACTCGCCGTTGAGACCGGGGGGTGAGGATCGGCGCGCCCGGCTTCAAGGGGGTCTTCTACGGGACGCGCTCGCTGCTTCAGATTCTGTTGCAGGACGTCCGGCGGACCCGGGTGCCCGTCGGGACCGCGCAGGACCGGCCCCACTACCGGCTGCGCGGGTTCATGCGGGACGCGGGGAGGCGGTTCTTCACGTCCGGGTTCGTCAGGGACTACTTGCGGATCATGGGGTGGTTCAAGCTCAACGACCTTCAGCTGCATCTGAACGGCAACGAGATCCAGGCGCCCGGCGGGGACTGGTCCAAGGCGTACGACGCGTTCCGGCTGCGGAGCGAGAAAGAGCGAGTGGGACGGGCCGGCGGCCCGGGACGGGTCGTACGGGAGAGCGGACCGGGACTCGTTCGAGGAGGTGGCGGCGGCCCACGGGGTGCAGTTGACGCCCGAGATCGATGCTCCGGCGCACTCGCGGTCGTTCGTCAGGTTCCGCCCGGACATCGGGCTCGGCGGGGCCAACAGCGACCATTTGGATCTGGGGAATCCGGCGACGCTGACCTTCATGAAGGAGGTCTTCGACGAGTTTGCGCCATGGTTCCGCAGCCCTGAGGTGCATTACGGGGCCGAGGAGTACACCGGTCCCGAGGCGCACCACCGGGCGTACTTCAACGGGATGGCCGAGCACCTGCGGACGAAGCTGCAGAAGCACCCGCGGGCCTGGGGCAGCCTCAGCAGGCTCACCACGGAGCCCGGGGCCTACGACAAGCAGGTCACCGTGCACAGTTGGAACAACGGCTGGTACGGGCCGAAGGCCGCCAAGAAGGACGGCTGCACGGACCTCGTCAATACGAACGACGGGTTGTTGTACGGGGTGCCGTTCGCCACCTGCTACCACCCTCTGGGGCTGGACGGGCGTTACCTGTACGACAGTTGGGAGCCGTCTTTCCCGGCACGGAGAGCCTCGCGCCCCTCGATCCCGTGCTGCGCGGCGGCATGTCCGCCGTCTGGAACGACCTCGTGCACGCCACGTACGCCGAGAAGGACGTGCACGGGCTCGTCGAGCAGACCTTCGGGGTGCTGGCCCAGAAGATGTGGAGCGGGGCGGGTGCCGGGGTGCCGTACGCCGCCTTCACCGCTTCCATGCGGCGCGGCGCGCTCGGTCCCGGGCTCAAGGTGGTCGGGCCGACGCTCGCGGAGCCGGACCGGATCTCCTTCGGAGCTACCGCCTCCGCTTCCTCCTGCGCATCCGGTACGCAGCCCGGCGCAGCCGCCGACGGCAGCCCCGTCACCCGCTGGAGCAGTCGGCCCGAGCACGAGCCGTGGCTTGCCGTGGACCTCGGGAGGGTCCGGGGGGTCGGCAGGGTGCGGCTCGACCGGGGGCAGGAGTACGGGCGTGCGTACGACATCGAGGTGTCGCGGGACGGGAAGGCGTGGGTCAAGGTCGCCGAGCGGCGGGGGAGGGGCGCCGCCGGGCGCGACGAGCTGCCCTTCGGGGCGGTGGACGCCCGGTACGTGCGGGTGCACGGGCGGGAGCGGCGGCCCGCGCGGTACACGCTGTGGTCCGTGCAGGTCTTCGACGTGCCCGACCTGGCCAGGGGGAAGGCCACGACCGCTTCGTCCGTCGAGGCGGAGCACCTGGGGGCCGCTCTCGCGACGGACGGTGATCCGGGGACCCGGCGGGCCTCCGCGTACACCGACGGGGAGTGGATCTCGGTGGACCTGGGGCCGTGCGGGGCGTCCGGCGGATTCTCCTCGACCGGGAGGCGGCGGCCGGCCAGGACCACGACCTTCAGGTGTCGGGCGACGGGGCGGCGTGGACGACCGTCGAGCGGCGTGGTCGGACCACTGCGGGGGAGGATTCCGTCGAGTTTCCCGAGCCCGTGCAGGCCCGGTACGTACGGATGCAGGGACGCGGGCGGCAGTCGGCCCACGGGTACTCGCTGTGGCGGTTCGAAGTCAGAGGGTGAAGGTCAACCCTGCTGCGCGAAGTGGCAGTTGAAAAGTTGACCTTCGCACCGGTGGGTCGTCCGCGGTTCCCCGGTGCTTCTCCCGTGCTTCCGTGGTGTTTCCCCGGTGTTCCCCGGTACGCCCTCGACGCGGGGCCCGGGTGGGGGACGATGTGCGGTGGTGCGGGGCGTGGACGGCGGATCCCCACCCGCCACCCACGCCCTCACACCTCGGCCGGGAACCGAAAGCGCAACCCCGCACGCCGCCGTCAAGTGCAACGAAGCCCCCCACGGCCTTCGTCGCACCCCTCGGACGTGCGGGGCTGTCGGTGTCCGACGCCTGTCAGCTTCGCGCCTTCCGGGCCACCCCCGCGAGACGTTTCACGCATGGCCGAAAGGCCATGGTGACCGGGTGTAAGGGCGTGCATACTCAACCGGGGGAACGATTGCGGGTGCAATCGGTGGGCGATGGTGGGGAGTTGGACCAGTGGTGCTGCGTATCCACTTCACGGGGGAGGATCTCGCGCGGGTGCGGCTCGCCGCGCGGCCGGACGCCCTCTGGGAGACGACTCTCAGCTTCCACCGGCTGCGGGACCGGCGGGGCGGTCGGGTGTACGGCGACTGGCGCGCCCAGGCCCGCGCCCGGCTCGGCAGGGGAGGGTCCCGGCAGCTGCTCGCGTCGGTCGTGCCCGCGCGCGGCTACTTCCCCGACTTCCTCACCCCGGCGGAGGGCGTCCAGGGCTGGGAGGACGGGCTGGCGGCGCTGCGGGCCACCCCGGACAACCGGGTGGCGGGCGAACTGGCCCTGCTGAACCGCAGGTTCGAGGAGTCGCCGCGGCTCGGCGCCCTCGTCGACGCCCTGGGCGACTATCACCGTGCCGCCGTCGCCCCGTACTGGCCCCATGTGCAGGCCCGCGTCGAGGCCGACCGGGCGGCCAGGGGCCGCGCCTTCCTCGACGGCGGCGCCGACGCGCTCCTCGCCTCGCTGCCGCCGGTGATGCGCTGGCGCTCGCCGGTGCTGGAGGCGGTCTATCCCGTGGACCGCGAAGTGCACCTGGCGGGGCGGGGGCTGCGGCTCCAGCCGTCGTTCTTCTGCCAGGGGGCACCGGTGATGCTGTACGACCCGGGGCTGCCCCCGGTGCTCGTCTACCCGGTGGAGCACGCCACGCCCCGCACGCCGACGGGCGGCGGCCCCTACCTCGGCCGGCTCGTCGGGCACACCCGGTCCGCCGTGCTGCGCGCCATCGACCACGGCTGCACGACGAGCGAGCTGGCGCGGCGGGCGGGGGTGTCCCTCGCGTCCGCCAGCCAGCACGCGTGCGTGCTGAGGGAGGCGGGGCTCGTGGTGACGCTGCGGCACGGCAGCGCGGTGCTGCACTCGCTGACGCCGTTGGGCGCCGCCCTGTTGAGGGGTGGGGCGGCGCCGGTTGCGCAGTCGCGCTGAGGGGCGGGGCGAGGGCGGGGGCAGGGAGGGGGGCGTGCGGGTTCGTTGTGGCTGGGCGCGCCCACGCGGCGGAGCCGCACATGGACACGGCCCCGCGCCCCTGGAGGGGCGCCCCCCACAGGCGCGCCCCCCACGGGCGTTTCCCCGGGTCAGGTGCGGAAGGGGCCTGTTACCTCGTAGGTGATGCCGCCCGACGAGCTGCCGCTCGTGCCGCGCTGGCTGGAGAAGTAGAGGCGGCTGCCGTCGGGGGAGAAGGCCGGGCCCGTGATCTCCGAGCCCGACTGGCCGCCGATGCGCAGGAAGGGGGTGACGACGTCGGCGGGGGTGATCATGCAGATCTCCATGTTGCCGCCGTCCTCGGCCACGTACAGGTCGCCGGACGAGGTGCCGGTGACGTTGTCGACGCCGGTGAGCGGGGCCGAGCCGCCGGTGACCAGGGAGTCGTCGTAGACCAGGTCGAGGGTCTGCGCGGCGGCGTCGTAGCGCCAGACCCGGTTGTCGCCCTTGGTGGTGAAGAAGCAGACGTTGTCCGCGTAGAAGCAGCCCTCGCCGCCGGTGAAGCGCTTGGCGCCGGACACCTGGTCGCGGGTGGCCTTGGACGCGCCGGACGGGTCGGGGACCTTCGCCCAGGTGACGGGGCCGCTGGTGCCGGAGCCCATCTTCAGGACCTCCAGGTTGCCCGCGGCGAGATTGCCCCAGACGGACGGGGTGAAGCGGTAGAAGCAGCCGTCGGAGACGTCCTCGGTGAGGTAGATGACCTTGCGGTCGGGGTCGGCGGCTGCCGCCTCGTGCTTGAAGCGGCCCATGGCGTCGCGGCGGACGGCGGCCTTCACGCCCCACGGGTCGGTCTCGTAGACGTAGCCGCGGTCGACCTCCTCGCAGCTCAGCCAGGTGTTCCAGGGAGTCTTGCCGCCCGCGCAGTTCTGCCGGGTGGAGGACAGGATGCGGTAGGCGGCGGTGATCGCCCCGGTGGCGGAGAAGCGGACCGCGCCCGCGCCGCCCGAGGGGTTGATCTCGGAGTTGGAGACGTAGATCCAGCCGGTGCCGTCGGCGTAACAGGCGCCGCCGTCCGGGGCGTTGTGCCAGGTGTACGTGGTGCCGGTGACCTTCTGGCCCGAGCGGGCGATCACGCGGCTGCGGAATCCGGCGGGGAGCTGGATGCCGTTCGCGTCCGCCGCGCCGAGAGCGCCGTACGGGCCGGGTCCCGGCTGCGCCGGGTCGGCGAGGGCGGCACCCCGCCACAGGGTGCCGCCGAACGCGGCGGCGGAGGAGCCGATGACGGCGGTGCGCAGGAAGGTACGGCGTTCCATGGGGGCTCCAGGGTCCGAGGAGTGGGGTTCTCTGCCCGTGGAACGTAGAGCCCCTGACTTGACGTGTCATCAACTCGCCGTGAACTCAAGGGGAATCAGTCGTCGATCCCGGACCTTTCGACCCCCGCCACGATCCACCGCTGGAAGAAGAGGAACACGAGGACGAGCGGGAGGATCGAAACGGCCGCCGCCACGAACAGCTCGTGCAGATTGACCGTCTGCGCGGTGTTGAGGGTGGAGAGCGCCACCTGGACCGTCCACGACCGCTGGTCCTGGCCGATGACCAGCGGCCACAGGAACGCGTTCCACGCCCCGATGAAGACGATCGCGGCGACCGCGGCGAACACCGGCGTCGAATTCGGCACGACGATGCGCCAGTACGTACGCCAGTGTCCGAGCCCGTCGACATGCGCCGCGTCCTCCAACTCCCTCGGGAATCCCAGGAAGTACTGCCGGAAGACGAAGCACGCGAAGGCGGAGAAGAGCGTCGGAATGATCAGGCCGCGCAAGGTGGAGATCCAGCCCAGCGAGGACACGAGGACGAAGCTCGGGACGAAGGTGACCGCCGCCGGGACCATCAGCGTGCCCAGGATCGCGTAGAAGACCTTGTTGGAGTGCCTGTACGGGATGCGGGCCAGGCCGTACCCGGCGAGGGAGGCCGTGAACAGAGTGCCGAGGGTGGTGGCGACGGCGATCAGCGCCGAGTTGAGGAGGGAGTGGGCGAAGGGGACCGCGGTGTCGCCGAAGAGTTCGGTGACGTTGCCCCAGCGGAGGGTGGACGGGAAGAACGTCCACTCGGGGGAGGTGATCTCGGCGTCGGTGGCCAGCCCGTTGCGTACGAGCAGGTAGAAGGGGACGAGGAAGAGCAGTGCGAGCGCGACGAGCAGGGCGATGCGCAGCGCGCGGCCCACCCGTACCAGGGCGTCGTCCATGGAGCCTCAGTCCTCCTTCCGGCCGAGGCCGAAGAAGCGTGCCTGGAAGATCGTCACGACGGCGATGATCAGTGCCAGGATGATGGCGCCCGCGCTGCCGAGCCCGAGGTTCTGCCCCTGCCCGAGAGCCGTGTAGTAGAGGTACACGAGCGGGGGGCGGGCGTAGGGCGGGTAGCCGCGCGAGTCGGAGAGCAGGTTGTAGAACTCGTCGAAGGCCTGGAAGGCGTTGATGACGAGGAGCAGGACGACCGCGACCGAAGTGGCGCGCAGCAGGGGGAAGGTGATGTTGCGGAACACCTGCCAGCCGGGGCGTGCACCGTCGACCGCCGCCGCCTCGTAGAGGGCGGGCGAGATGCGCTGCAGCCCGGCCAGGAACAGGATCATGTAGAAGCCGGCCTGCAGCCACAGCCGTACGGTCACGATGACCAGCCAGTACCAGGGCGGCGAGGTCGTCGACAGCCAGGCCGTCTGGTCCGCGCCGAACCAGCCGAGGACGGTGTTGGCGAGGCCGAACCGCACCCCGTTGAAGAGCGACATCTTCCAGATCAGGGCCGCGACGACGTAGGAGCAGGCCGCCGGGAGGAAGAAGACCGACCGGAAGAAGGCCTGCGCGAAACGGATCCGGTTCACCATCAGCGCGAGTGCGAGGGAGAGCGCGTACGTCGCCGGAACGATGAACGCGGTGAAGAGCACGAACGTGCCGAGGCTGCTGGTGAACGCGTCGTCGCGCAGCATCGCCGCGTAGTTGTCGAACCCGACGAAGTCCGTGGGGGAGACGGTGTTGTGCGCGTCGAAGAAGCTGAGGTAGAGGCTCCACAGCAGCGGTACGTAGGTGAAGAGGCCGAGCCCGACGGCGAAGGGCCCGACGAAGACCCAGAACCAGAGGGTGCGGTTCTGGGTCCCCAGCACCGCTGATGTCACGCCTGGCTTCACGCCTGGCTTCGCGCCTGAGTTCACGACGACTTCTTCTTCACGCGCTGAAGCTCCTCGTTCGCCTTGCGTACGACCGCCTTCAGCTCGGTGTCCGGGTTCGCGCCGTCCTTGATGATGCGGCTGAGGGCGTCCTGGTAGGCGGTCTGGGAGGCGGGGGTCCACAGGAGCGGCTGGGAGTAGGCGTTCTCGCCCGCGTACCTCACCGCGTCCGCCGCCGCGCCCTCCTTCAGCTTGTCCGCCTTCTTGGCGAGGGAGGTGCGGGCCGGGATGTGGAAGCCGTACGAGAGGGCGAAGTCGGTCTGGAATTCCGCCTGTTCGATCCACAGCCACTTGATGAAGTCCTTGGCGGCTGCCCGCTGCTTGCTGCGCGCGCTGACGGCGGCGCCGTACGCACCGACCGGCACCGACGGCCTGCCGCTCGCGCCGTCCTTCGGGAACGGCAGCACCCCGAAGTCGTCGCCGAGCGCCTTCTTGACGGCGGGCAGCGCCCACAGCCCCGACCACTGCATGGCGGTGAGCCCCTGGACGAAGGCGGAGGGGTCGGACCAGTCCGTGGGGGCGCCCAGCAGCAACGACTTGTCGGCGTACAGTTGGCGCAGCTTGCCGAGCGCGCGGGCGGCGGCCGGATCGTCGAAGCCGACCTTGCCGTCCTCGGTGACGAGGGAGAGTCCGGCGGCGTGGAGCGGGGTGCCGCCGAGGGAGCCCGCGCCGCCGTCGTTGCCGAGGAACAGCCCCTTCACCTTTTTGTCCGTCAGTTTCTTGGCCGCGTCGAGGAGTTCGTCGAGCGTGGCGGGCGGCTGGACGTTGGCGGCCTTCAGCATGCTCTTGCGGTAGAAGAGCAGTTGCATGTCGACGACCTGCGGGACCGACCAGATCTTCCCCTCGTACGTCTTGGGGGCGAGGACGGCCGGGTTGAAGTCGTCCCTCACCCCGTCGAAGAGGTCGGTGAGGTCGACGACCTGGCCGCCCCGGATCTGGTCCAGGGTGGGCCCGTTGACCTCGAAGACGTCGGGGCCGCCCGAGGTGAGGAGGGCGGCGGCCGTCTGCTGGTCGTAGTTGCCCGGCCGCCACTGCACGGTGACCCTGGCCTTCTTGTACGCGGCGGCGTACCGGCGGACCGCCTGCTCGGTGCCGGGTTCGCCGTACTGGTGGTACCACTGCGCGAGCTCGGGTCCCGTACCGCCGCCGCTCGAACTTCCCTCTCCCCGGCCGGTGTTGGATCCGCAGGCGGCGAGTGCGCCCGCGAGCGAGAGACCCGCTCCCGTGCCGAGAAGGGTCCTGCGGCTGATCGCCATGTCGTGTTCCCCCTGAGCTTGCACGCCAGTTGCACGTCGGACCGGGCCATCGTGCTGCGGGATGCCCCGACGATCAACCATGCGACCCGGTCGCGTACGGCGTGTTGCTGCCGTGTGTCAGCATCCGGGACGGGCCGTGACGTGCGAGGACGGGCCGAGGCGCCCCGTGCGGCCGGTGCCGGAACCCGGGCCGGAGCGGACCCCGATGCTCCGGTACCGTCGGGGGCTGCCGCAGCACAGTCACAGGGGGAGCGCGCATGGGCGACTCGGGCAAGATACTGGACATTTCCACGGAAGACCTGAAGAAGGCGGCCCCCGCCTTCGCCCTTCAGGGGCAGGCGCTCGCCGAAGCGGCGGCGACGCTGAAACGGACCCTGGACGGCCTCGGTTCGCCGTGGGGCGACGACGAGCAGGGCAACAAGTTCGGTGAGGCCTACAAGCCCAAGCGTACGGAGATCGAGCGCGGGGTGGGCATCCTCGCCCTCGGGCTGAAGAGCATCAACGCCGCGATGGTCGACATGGCGGACGGGCACATCGACAACGAGAAGCTCGTCGAGGGCATGTTCACCAAGGTCAAGACGCCGGGCGCGGGGGACGGCGGGGACGGATCCGGCGACGGCGGCAAGGGCGGTGCCCAGGGCGAGGGCAAGGGCGCCCGGTGAGCGTCGAGGACATCGCCAAGGACCTTCTGATGAAGGCCGGCATGTGGTGGCCGGACGCCAACTCCGGCACCCTGCGCAAGGCCGCGACCGCCTGGCGGACCTTCGCGGACGCGGTGGACGACGTCATTCCGCCGGTCAACACGAGCGCGAACACGGTCATCCTGCACAACACCGGCGAATCGATCGACGCCTTCCGGACGTTCTGGGGCAGGTACCACAAGAGCGAGGGCGTGGGCTGGCTCGACGACAGCGCCAAGGCCGCCCGTGCCATGGCCAAGGCCCTCGACGAGTTCGCGGACGCCGTCGACGACGCCATCGAGAAGCTGTGGATCGAGATAGGCATCGGGGCCGCGGTGATCGCGGCCGGGGTGGGCCTCGCGGTGTTCACCTTCGGTGCCTCCACGGCGGCCTCGGCCGCCGCTGCCGCCACCATCATCGAGGTCGCCGCCGGTCTGGGCATCACCGTCTCGACCACGGTGGCCACCATCGCCGCGACGACGCTCACCGGCATCGCGTTCGGTGCGATCGAGGGCATCACGGTCGACCTCGCGGTGGCCCAGCCGCTGCGGATGGCGACCGGCCTCCAGGACGGCCTGAGCCTGGACTCCGTCGAGAAGTCCGCGCTCTACGGCGGTGCGTTCGGCGGCGCCTTCGGCGCGGCGGGCGGCGTGACCCGGGCCGCGGGAGACGTCGGCGGCTACCGGAACCTGTTCTCGGGCCAGGACGTCCCGTTCGGCGTGATGAACCCGAACCTCGCCGGGGTCGGCGGCGGACCGGGCGGGGTTCCGCTGTCCCTCGACGAGATGGGCCGGCGGCGCACCTGGAACCTGCTCCGCAGCGAGGACTCGAAGATCCCGGCACCGCCGCGGGTGCCCGGCGACCACGCGCTGATCTCCGGCGACCCGGTCTACTTCGGCAAGCGGACCACGACGATCGGCTACGACCCCAAGACGCTCGCCAATACGGAGCGGGTCGCCCGGGTGCCGGGGAAGCACGACGTCATCGTGCACGGCACGCCCGAAGGCGTCTTCCTGCCCGGCCGGGTGAACAGCAACGGCAAGACGCTGATGGACTTCGAGGTCAACCCCTCGCACATCTCCGACGCCATCCGCAGCAACCCGCAGTACGACGGCGGCCCCGTGCGCCTCATCTCCTGCCACTCGGGGACCGTCGCCCCGAACCTGGTCGAGCTTCCGCTGGCCCAGCGCGTCGCCAACGACCTGGGAGTTCCCGTGCAGGCCCCGACCAATAAGGTGGGCACGTCGCCGGAACTGGGGCTGAACCAGACGCCGCAGATCGGCAACAACGGATACTGGCGCACCTTCCTCCCGATGGCCGACCAGTGACGGCCCGACCGGTGACCCCCACCGCGCCGACAAGCCCCACCGCGCCGGCAAGTCCCACCGCACCGGCAAGTCCCACCGCACCGACAAGTGACGAACGGTTCGCAGCGATGACCCAACGCGTCGGATTCTTCCGCGAGTTCACCCCCGACGACCCCAGTGCGGCCCCCTCGATCCACGAAGCCGTGGGCACGCACGCGCTGTACGACGAGGCGGGCATCGTGGCCTACCTGGAGTCCGCCACCGAGATCTTCACCGCGATGGGCGCGGACCGCGACGTCGTGTCCGGCGACGAGTGGGTGCCCTCCGGTTCGCTGAGCACGGACGGGAAGTGGCTCTGGCCCGGTGAGCTCGCCCATTACGTACGGCGGTACCACCTGGCACTCCCCGCGGACTTCCTCGCGGACGTACGGGCAGCGCAGTACGCCCCGCCTGTCCTGCCCCCCGGGCGCGGCGCGGAGATCTACCGGGAGGTCTTCGGCGGCCCCGTGCAGGAGCGGCCGGAGCAGCGGGAGCGGCCGGAGGGCGGCTTCTTCGCCTGGTACCTCACCGCGCTCGCCCCGGAGGGCGCCGCCCGCCTGCTCTCCCGGCTCGCGGCGGCCGGTCTGCAGCACCGCCACCGTCTGACGGACACGGTGTACCTCATGCGTACGGAGAAGGGGGCCGCGGCCGAGGTGCCGGTCGCCGACGGCCGGGACCCGGCCGCCGCGCTGGCGGATCCGGGCGACGGCGAGGTCACCCTCTACCTGCGGTTCGAGGGGGACACCACGGTCGCGCTGCGGGTGCGCCGGCTCGATGCGGCGACGGTCGCGGCCGTCTTCGACCTCGGGGACCTCGCGGACCTCGTCGAACCGGAGCGGGAGCAGGTGGTCGCCGCACTGGTCCAGGTGCTGGACGCGTTCCGCGACGCCTGCCGGGGCTTCGTCCTCGACCGTACGGGCCGCAGCGCGCGCGGCGACTGGGACGGGCTCTACCGGGACGGAACCTGGCCGGCGGCGCCGTTCCCGGACAGCGTCGCGGTCGGCGCGGAGACCGGCGGCCGTCCGGCGGGGTCCGACCCGGCGGCCCCGGCCTCGTACGGCCACCTGACGGTCTTCAACCGGAGCGCACAGAGCTCCTGACACCGACCGCACGGTCCACACGGTGCGGGCGGTGCGCACCGTGCGGACGGCCCAGTGGCGGCGTTCGAATCCTGTGCCATTTTTCTTCCGCGCGGGCGATGATTTTCCGGGACGCCCCCGGTCTACATCTGTGAAAGGCGGCGGCAGACGGGCCGCGCCGGACGAGAGAGACAGGGACACCGACCATGGCGACGTACCAGCAGATGATCTTCCTGAACCTTCCGGTCAAGGACCTGGAGGCCTCGAAGAACTTCTTCGCCAAGCTGGGCTACTCCTTCAACGCCCGGTTCAGTGACGACAGGACGGCCTCGATGCCGATCAGCGAGTCCATCGTCGTGATGCTGCTGACGGAGCCGCGCTTCAAGGAGTTCACGAAGAAGGAGATCGCGGACTCCGCCACCACCACCGAAGCACTCATCGGCCTCAGCGCCGAGAGCCGCGCCAAGGTCGACGAGCTGTGCGACGCGGCCCTGGCGGCGGGCGCCTCCCCGTCCGGCGAGACGCAGGACCACGGCTTCATGTACGGCCGCTCCTTCCAGGACCTGGACGGGCACAACTGGGAGATCATCTGGATGGACCCGGCGGCCGTCGAGGGCTGAGCGGGGCGGGGGCCGGGTGGACCGGGGGCCGAGCGGCAGGGGGTGCTCCGCAGGCGCCGGATCCGGTGACCGTGGTTCGGTTTGCCCCACCCCCGAGTGCCGTGCAGGCACGATCGATCGGAGGGCCTCCGTTCGCGAGTCTTGAGGCATGGACATCGCAGCGCGGCGGCAGCCGCAGCAACAGCAGGCATTCGGTCAGTCGTCTCCCGCGGCCGGGCAGAGCGGTGCCGTCCCCGCCGGGCAGGGCCGCTCCCGCCGCTTCCCGTCCTGGCGGGTGATCCTGCGGGAGCCCTTCCGGGGGGAGACCTGGCGGCGGGTCGCGTATCTGCTGCTCGCGCTGCCGGTCGGACTGGTCTGCATTCCGGTGGCGCTCGTCGGGGGACCGGCCGCGAAGATCCAGCTCGGGCTGGCGCGGCGGCTGCTGGGCGTGGAGATCGAGGGGCGGGAGCGGTCCGGGGTGCTGGGGGCCGTGCACGCGGTGGTCAGCGCGCCGCTCAATCTGGTCGCCCTGGTCGTCGTCCTCTACTTCTGGTTCATCGTGGCGATCAACCTGGGATATCCGCTGCGGCCCGGCAACGACCCGACGCTCTCGTGGGGCGGGCCCACCATGGCCGGGGCGTGGGCGTTCCACGGAGGGGTCGCCGCGGTGACGTTCCTGCCCCTCGCGCCGTGGATCGCCAAGGGGTTCGGCGCGCTGCAGGTGCGGCTGGCAAAGGGGTTCCTGGGGCGGGACCGGAGCGGGCTGGCGTCGGCGGCCGGGCTCGCGGTGGCGGTCATGGCGGTCTGCGGGCTGCTGTCCGTGCCGATCATCCGCCAGATGGGGCTTTAGTAGATCCCATGCGTCGTCGCCTCAGAGGCCGTCATGCCGCGGCCCTTCTCCGAGCCCTCCTCCATGCGCTTCTCGCCTTCCCGCTCGCCCTGGTGGTGGCGCTGCTCGTGCTCGTCGGGCTGTTCGTCGGAGGGCTGCTGTCGGTCACCGCGTTCGGGCCGTGGCTGATCGCGGCGACCCTACGGGGCGCGGTCCGGACCGGGACGGTGCAGACCTCCCTCGCCCGGCGGCTGCTGGGGGTGGAGGTCGAACCTCCGCTGCGGCCCGCGGCGGCCGGGCTCCTGGGCTGGCGGCGGGCAGTGCTCACCGACCGGGCCGCGTGGCGGGCGGTGGCATGGGCCGTCGCCGCCCCCGTGCTCGCGGCGCCGGGGCTGGTGGCCGTGTTCGTCGGGTACGTGTACGGGCTGCTCTTCCTGCTGCATCCGCTGCTCCGGCACATCAACTACCGGACGGAGCGCGGACCCGACGGGGCCGAGTACCGCGTCTCCCTGGAATTCCTCGACGTCCAGATGGACACCTGGCCGAGGTGGCTCGCCGTCGTGGCGGTCGGCGCGCTGCTGCTCGCCGTCGCACCCCGGCTCGTACGGCTGGCCCTCCTCCCGTACGAGAAGACCCTGCGCGCGCTCCTCGGGCCGGGGGCGGCCGATCTGCGGATCCGCACGCTGGAGGAGACCCGTGCGCAGGCCGTCGAGGACGCGGCGGCGACCCTGCGGCGCATCGAACGCGACCTCCACGACGGCACGCAGGCCCGGCTCGTCGGGCTCGGCATGCACCTCACCATGATCCGCGAGCTGGTGGCGGGAGGGGCGGAGCGCGAGCAGGTCCTGACCGTCGTCGAGACCGCGCAGGGCAATGCCCAACAGGCCGTCGCCGACCTGCGGAGCCTGGTCAAGGGCATCCATCCGCCCGTACTGGACCAGGGGCTGGACGTCGCGCTGGCGACCCTGGCGGCGGACAGTCCGATGCGGGTCGCGGTACGGGTGGGGGTCGGCGAGCGGCCGTCCCCGGCGATCGAGGCCATCGCCTACTTCTGCACGGCCGAGCTGCTCGCCAACGCGGCCAAGCACAGCGGGGCGAGCGCGGTGGAGGTCGAAGTGGTGGGCGGGGGAGGGGTGTTGAGCCTGGTCGTACGGGACGACGGGGGCGGGGGAGCGGTCGTCGGGGCCGGGAGCGGGCTGACCGGGCTGCTCGGACGGATCAGGGCGGTGGACGGGACACTGGAGTGCGACAGCCCGGCCGGTGGGCCTACGGTGGTCCGCGTCGTACTGCCGTTCCGCTAGAGCGCCGTACTGCCGTACTGCACTGCCGGTCTGCTCTGCCGTACTGCCGTGTCGCCGCTCCGCCTGCCGCCAGAGGAAGTTCCCAGGACATGCCGTCGCCATCGACCCTGCGGGTCGTCATCGCCGAGGACTCCGTACTGCTGCGGGACGGGCTCGCGCAGCTCCTGGGAATGCGGGGGGTGGAGGTGGTCGCGGCCGTCGGGGACGGCGAGGCGCTGCTCGCCGCGGTGGCCGAGCACCGGCCGGACGCCGCCGTGGTCGACGTGCGGATGCCGCCGACGCAGACGGACGAGGGGCTGCGGGCGGCCGTCGAGATCCGCCGGGCACACCCCGGGACCGGGGTGCTGATCTTCTCGCAGTACGTGGAGACCAAGTACGCGGCGCAGCTGCTGGGCGGCGGGGGCGGCGCGGGCGTCGGCTACCTGCTGAAGGAACGCGTCGTCGACATCGGGGAGTTCGTCGACGCGCTGGGGCGGGTCGCGGCCGGCGGGACGGCGCTCGACCCGGAGGTGGTGTCCCAGCTGTTCGGGGCGAGCCGGCGCGGGTCGGTGCTGGACGGGCTGACGCCGCGCGAGCGGGAAGTGCTCGGGCTGATGGCGCAGGGGCTGACGAACCAGGGGATCGCGGGCCGGTTCGTGGTGTCGGAGCGTGCCGTCGAGAAGCACGTGGCGAACATCTTCGCCAAGCTGGGTCTTTCGATGGAGGAGGGCGGGCACCGGCGGGTGCTGGCCGTGCTCAGGTATCTGGAGGAGGGGCAGGAGTAGGGCCGCTCGTGCGGCCCCACCCCGGCGGGACGGAGTCAGCCGATCTTCAGCTCGCCCATCTCGCTCCAGCCCGTCGCACCCTCGATCGTCGTGCTGACGATCTCCGGGGTGTGGCGCAGCAGCGGGCGCATGGTCTCCAGGGCGGCGCGGAAGTGGTCCGAGGTGACGTGCGCCTCGGCCGCGTCGTCCTGGAAGGCCTCCACCAGCACGTACTCGTTGGCGTCGGCGACACTGCGCGACCAGTCGAACCACAGGTTGCCCGGCTCTGCGCGCGTGGCGGTGGTGAACGCCTCCACGTGCTGCATCCAGGAATCGGCGTACTCGGGCTTAACGGGGAACTTCACGACAATAAAGATCATTGCCCCATTCTAGGGTCGCCTCCGGGGTCGCTCCGAGGGCGCCCTCAATCCTCCTTCAGGGCTCCCTCAAGCCCGCATCAGGGATCGTCTCCACCCGCTCCGACCAGGGCTTTCGAGGGCGCGCTGCGCCTAGCTCGGCAGACGTGACGATCGAGGCCACCGCACCCCCGCACCGTCCGCACCGGCATCGTCGCCGGAGTCGGGGCCGTCTGCCTGATGTGGGGCGTGCAGGCCGTGCCGTCCCTCCGGCTCGACGCATCCGCGCGGAGAACTTCCGCCGGTGAGCGATCCGCCGGTGGGGAGCATGGTGTGTTCGGCTGCGGGTCTGTTGTGGCCGAGCGCGCCCGCGTGGCGGAGCCGCAAAATGACATGGCCCCGCGCCCCTTGCGGTCCCTTCCGTACCAGTTCAGGGAAGCCTCCTCGTGGCACGCCGTCGCAGACCCGTTCCTGTCCGTACCGCCCCCGTCATCGACCGGGCCCGCAGGCAGGTCGCACTGGCCTGTTCGGCGTGAGCGCGCTCGTCGCGAACTTTCTGGCCGCCGCTCTGGAGCCTGCCGCTCCGCCCGCCCCGGACCGGCCGACCGGCACGGTTACCTCAGATCTGGCTCAACTTTCCCCGAAGTAAGTGGCTCAGGGGGCTTTCGCTCCGTACTGTCGCGTGCATGCCCGACATATCGATCACCACGGTCCTGATCCTCTGCCTCGCCGCAGCCGTGGCCGGGTGGGTCGACGCCGTGGTGGGAGGTGGCGGACTGCTGCTCCTGCCCGCCCTGGTGGTGGGGCTCCCGGGCACCATGGCGAGCACCTTCGCGCTCGGCACCAACAAGGCGGTCGCGATCGTCGGCACCGCCGGCGCCGCGGTGACGTACGTGCGCAAGGCCCCGATCGACGTGAAGATCGCCGTACGGATCGGCCTCGCGGCCCTGGCCGGGTCCACGGCGGGCGCCTTCTTCGCCGCCGGGATCAGCAACGAGGTCATGCGGCCCATGATCATGGTGGTGCTCGTCGGCGTCGGCACCTTCGTCATCTTCCGCCCCGACTTCGGCACGGCCCCGGGCATGGGCCCCGCCACGCGGCGGCGGATCATCGCCGCCACAGCCCTCGCGGGCGTCGGCATCGGCTTCTACGACGGCCTGTTCGGGCCCGGCACCGGCACCTTCCTCGTGCTCGCGCTCTCCGCGATCCTGCACTTCGACATGGTGACCGCCTCCGCCACCTCGAAGATCGTCAACGTGTGCACGAACGCGGGCGCGCTCGCGATGTTCGCCTACCAGGGGTACGTGCTCTGGCAGCTCGCCGCGCTGATGGCGGTGTTCAACCTGGCGGGCGGCATGATCGGGGCCCGTACCGCGCTCAAGAAGGGCAGCGGGTTCGTGCGGGTGGTGCTGCTGGTGGTGGTGTTCGCGATGGTGGCGAAGCTGGCGTACGACCAGTGGGTGAAGTAGCCCGGGTGAAGCATCCCGGGTGGAGCATCCCGGGTGGAGCGGCTCTTGCGGCGGGTGTCCGGCTGCCTCAACCGGCCGTCTCAACCGGCCGTCTCGTCCGGCCGTCTCGTCCGGCCGCCGCACCCGGCCGCCTCACTTCACGTGGGCCAGGTGCGCGTACGCGACCACGTTCCCCCGGTAGCCCTTGCCCTCGACGAAGCCGCCGCCGCAGGTGATCACCCGGAGCTCGGGTCGCGCCGCCCGGCCGTAGACCTTCTGCTCGGGGAAGTCCTCCTTGTCGTACACCTCGATCGCGTCGATCGAGAAGACGGCGGTACGGCCGTCCTTGCGCAGCACCTCGATCGTGTGGCCCTTGCGCAGGGCGCCCAGGCGGTAGAAGACCGCAGGGCCGTCCGCGGTATCGACGTGACCTGCGACGACGGCGGTTCCGGGAGCGCCGGGCCGGGTGCCGTCCCGGTACCAGCCGGCGATGTTGGGATTGCCCTGTGGCGGTACTTCCAGACCGCCCGCGGCGTCCAGGCCGAGCTGCATCATCGGCGTGTCCACCCGGATCTGCGGGATGCGCAGCCGCACGGGCTCGGACGGGGGGAGGGGCGCGGGAGCGGCCTGCCCGCCGGTCCGCTCGCCCGTCCGGTCCGCGCGACCGGGGGCGAACGCCTCGGCGGACGTGGGCTGCGGCGGCTCCCCGACGTCCGCCGAGCCGCCCTGGACCAGCCACAGCCCGACGAGGGCGCCGAGCACGACCAGCGCGCAATGGGTGCGGAACCGGGCGGAGTCGGCGGCCACGGCGAAGGACGGCACGGAGGGCACGGAGGGCACGGAGGGCGTCCGGGACATGCGCGGCGTCCGTGGCGTCCGTGGCGCTCGTGAGGTCCGGGGAATCCTGGGCACAGCGCTACTCCGAACTCCGGCTCGTGGGAACGGCCCGCGTCCCCGCCCGGGACTCATGGTGAAGGGCGGGGACACGGGACGGTGGCCGCATGAACTGCTAGCGCTCGCCGCTCGCCCGGCGGCGCAGCAGCCAGGTGCCGCCCACGGCGGACGCGGCCAGCACGGCCACTCCCGCCGCGATCTGGGGGGTGCCGGGGGCGGAGGTGCCGCCGCCGACTCCCGTACGTACGTGCCCGGTGGGACTGGTCGGGCCGACGGGGCTCGGGCTGGCGTGGGATCCCGCGGTCACCCACAGGTCGCCCGCCGCCGACTTCTGACCGTCCGCGCAGGACACGCTGACCGCGTACTCGCCCTTGGCGGTGTGCGCCGGAACCGTGAACTGTCCGACCAGCACCTCCTTGTGGGTGCTCGTCTCCATGGTGAAGTCGGCGACGCCGAGGGAGGTTGCGTGGCCGGTGCCCTGCCCGCCGGGCCCGCACGCGGTGGTGTTCACGGTGACGACGGTGCCGGGCGGCACGGTCGCCGGGTTGAATTCGAGCTTCCCGGCGTGCGACGGGTCTTCCCCGGCGAGCGAGGAGTCCCCCGCGAGCGAGGCGTCCCCGGCAAGAGACGACTCCCCGGCGAGCGAAGACTCTTCGGCGGCGAACGACGGGTTCTCCCCGGCGAGCGAAGAGTCCTCGGCGGCGAACGGCAGGTCCTCGGCGGCGGGCGACGACTCCTCGGCCGTGAGCGACGCGGCCTCCCCGGCGGCGGGCGGGTCCTCCGGGACGACCGGCGGGTCCTGTGCGGCGGACGCGGTCCCGCCCAGGCTCAGCGTGAGCGCGGCGGCGGCGAACGCGACACCGGTCAGCCTGCTCCGACGGGGCCGGGCGGTACTGCTGCGCATGGGGGCCTCCGGGCGTCGTCTCTTCCGTACTCGTAAGGGCTCTGCTTCCGAGATAAGCGGCGCGGCGCGCCACCCGCCTCCCGAGAGGCGGCCCGACGGGCCGGCGAGGGCCGCCCCTTCACCCGTACGCCAGCACGTTCGGGCAGGTCAACGGGGGTGGCGGGGTCTCATTTCAGCCGCCGGACCGAACGGGTGACGCACCGCCCGTCCGCCCGGTCCGAAAAGATCTTCGAAGAGCTTCCCGGCCACGCTTGACCTCAAGTGGACTTGACATATGAACCTTCTCGGCATGGACATCAACAGCACCGCATTCGACGCCTCCGCCCCCGCCAACTCCCCTACGGACAAGCCGATTCGAGTGGCCGTCATCATCGGCAGCAACCGCGAGGGCCGCTACGCCCCCGTCATCTCCGACTGGTTCCTGTCCCGTGCCGAGGACTTCGGCGCCCTGGACGTCGACGTCGTCGACGTGGCCGCCGTGGACCTGCCGACCGCGCTCTCCTTCCAGCCGTCCGACGCCGTGCAGGCCGAGCGCGCCAGGGTGGCGGAGCGGCTGGAGGCCGCCGACGCGTTCGTCGTCATCACCCCCGAGTACAACCACTCCTACCCCGCCGGTCTCAAGAGCCTCATCGACTGGCACAACGCCGAATGGCACGCCAAGCCGGTCGGCTTCGTCTCGTACGGCGGCCTCTCCGGCGGCCTGCGCGCCGTCGAGCACCTGCGGCAGGTCTTCGCCGAGCTGCACGCCGTCACCATCCGCGACACCGTCTCCTTCCACGGGCCGTGGGGCCAGTTCGACGAGGACGGGCAGCACACCAGCCCCGCGGAGCCCGACGCCGCCGCCAAGTCCCTGCTCGACAGCCTCACTTGGTGGGCGCACGCGCTGCGTGACGCCAAGTCGGCCCGCCCCTTCCCCGCATAGCAGCATGAGGACCGGTACCCACCATGAAAGAGATCCTCGGACTGCTCCGCAGCCGGATGCGTCCTTACCGCCGCACCCTCGCCCTCGTCGTGGCCCTCCAGCTCGCCCAGATCGCCGCGACCCTCTACCTGCCCACCCTCAACGCCGACATCATCAACCGGGGCGTACTCACCGGTGACACCGGCTACGTCCTGTCCTCGGGCGGCGTCATGCTCGCCGTCACCCTCCTCCAGGTCCTCGCCTCCGGCGCCGCCGTCTGGTTCGGGGCCAGGATCGCGATGGGGATCGGGCGGGACCTGCGGGGAGCCGTCTTCTCCCGGGTGCAGGACTTCTCCGTGCGGGAAGTGGGCCAGTTCGGGGCGTCGTCCCTGATCACCCGCACCACCAACGACGTCCAGCAGGTGCAGACGCTGACCGTGACGGCGCTGACCATGCTGGTCGCCGCGCCGCTGATGTGCGTCGGCGGCATCGTGATGGCGCTCAGCCAGGACGTGCCGCTCGCGCTGCTCATGCTGGTCTTCGTCCCGCTGCTCGGCGGGTCCTTCGGCCTCATCGTGCGGCGGATGCCGCCCCTCTTCCGCTCCATGCAGGAGCGCATCGACCGCGTCAACCGGATGATGCGCGAACAGATCACCGGCATCCGCGTCGTCCGCGCCTTCGTCCGCGACAAGCACGAGCAG
Organism: Streptomyces sp. NPDC054863; assembly: GCF_053610825.1. Taxonomy (NCBI): domain Bacteria; kingdom Bacillati; phylum Actinomycetota; class Actinomycetes; order Kitasatosporales; family Streptomycetaceae; genus Streptomyces; species Streptomyces sp. NPDC054863. The sequence continues at coordinate 34,483 of NZ_JBSGZD010000036.1, forward strand.
GAGCGGTACGCGGCGGCCAACGCCGAGCTGATGAAGGTCTCGCTGCACACCGGCCGGCTGATGGCGCTGATGATGCCGACCATCCTGCTGGTGTGGGAGCTCGCCACCATCGCGATCATCTGGGTGGGCGGTCACCGCATCGACTCGGGGGCGCTGCAGGTCGGCTCGCTGATCGCGTTCCTCGGCTATCTGATGCAGATCCTGATGGCCGTGATGATGACCGCGTTCCTGATGATGCAGCTGCCGCGCGCCGAGGTCAGCGCCGAGCGCATCCGCGAGGTCCTGGACACCGAACCGAGCGTCGCGGCGCCCACCGCCCCCGTCGTCGAACTCTTCGGACGCGGTCAACTCGCCGTCAGGGAGGCCGACTTCAGCTACCCGGGCGCCGAGGAGCCGGTGCTGCGCGGCGTGTCGCTGACCGCCCGCCCCGGCCGTACGACCGCCGTCATCGGCTCCACCGGCAGCGGCAAGACCACCCTCCTGAACCTGATCCCGCGCCTCTTCGACGCCACCGGGGGACAGGTCCTGATCGGAGGCACCGACGTGCGCGACATCGAGGAGTCGCTGCTGTCCCGCACGGTCGGGCTCGTACCGCAGAAGCCTTACCTCTTCTCCGGGACGGTCGCCTCCAACCTGCGGTACGGAAACCCGGACGCCACCGACGCCGACCTGTGGCACGCACTGGAGGTCGCCCAGGCCCGCGACTTCGTCGACGCACTCGACGAAGGACTCGCCGCACCCGTGGCCCAGGGCGGTACGAACCTCTCCGGCGGGCAGCGCCAACGCCTCGCCATCGCGAGGGCGCTGGTGACCCGCCCCGGCATCTACCTCTTCGACGACTCCTTCTCCGCCCTCGACTACGCCACCGACGCGGCCCTGCGCGCGGCCCTCGCCGAGGAGACCGCCGACGCCACCGTCGTCATCGTCGCCCAGCGCGTCTCCACCATCCGCGGCGCGGACACCATCGTCGTCCTCGACGAGGGCCGGGTCGTCGGCACCGGCACCCACGAATCACTCATGCGGGACAACCAGACCTACCGGGAGATCGTCCTCTCCCAGCTGACCGAGGAGGAAGCCGCATGAGCACCGCGACAGTGTCCAAGGAGGGGGAAGACCCGCAGGCCAAGACCGTGCCGGAGCGCAAGGGCCCGCCCCCGCAGCGCGGCCCCGGCGCCGCCGGCACCCCGCCCCTGGAGCGCTCCCTCGACTTCCGCCGCTCCGGCCTGCGCCTGCTGCGGATGCTCGCCCCCGAGCAGCACCTCATGGCCGCCGTCCTCACCGCCGGAGTGCTCGCCGTCGCGCTCGCCGTCCTCAGCCCGATGATCCTCGGCGCGGCCACCGACCTGGTGGTGACGGGTGCGAAGTCCCCGACGGGCATCGACTTCGAGGCCGTCGCCCGCGTCCTGCTCCTCGCCCTCGTCCTGACCGCGGGCGGCGCCGCGTTCACCTGGGTGCAGGTGCGGATCGCCATGGTCGTCGTGCAGCGCCTCGGCTTCCGGCTCCGCGAGCGCGCCGAGACCAAGCTCGCCCGCCTCCCCCTCTCCTACTTCGACCGCCAGCCGCGCGGCGAGGTCCTCTCCCGCACCACCAACGACATCGACAACATCGTCCAGACCCTCCAGCAGGCCTCCAGCCAGATGGTGCGCTCCCTGCTCACCCTGGTCGGCGTCCTCGTGATGATGTTCTGGATCTCGCCGCTGATGGCCCTGGTCACCCTCGCCACCGTGCCGCTCTCGGTCTACGGGGCGTACCTCATCGGCAGGCGCGCCCAGCCGCAGTTCGTGAAGCAGTGGGCGGTCACCGGGCGCCTCAACGGGCACATCGAGGAGATGTACACCGGGCACGCCCTGGTGAAGGTCTTCGGCCGGGGCCGCGAGGCGGTCGCCACCTTCGAGAAGCACAACGACGAGCTGTACGCGGCGAGTTTCCGGGCCCAGTTCATCTCCGGCTTCATCCAGCCCGCGATGGCCTTCGTCGGCAACCTCAACTACGTCCTCATCGCCGTCGTCGGCGGTCTGCGCGTCGCCTCGGGCACCCTCTCCATCGGCGACATCCAGGCGTTCGTCCAGTACTCGTACGAGTTCCAGGGCCCCCTCACCCAGATCGCCGCCATGGCCAACCTCCTCCAGTCGGGCGTCGCGTCCGCCGAGCGCGTCTTCGACCTCCTCGACGCCGAGGAGGAGTCGCCCGAGCCCGCCCACAGCGGCCGGAGCACCCGCGTCACCGGCCGTGTCACCTTCGAGAACGTCGCCTTCCGCTACACCCCCGACAAGCCCCTCATCGAGGACCTCACCCTCGCCGTCGACCCCGGCCAGACCGTCGCCATCGTCGGCCCGACCGGCGCGGGCAAGACCACCCTGGTCAATCTCCTCATGCGGTTCTACGAGGTCACCGGCGGTCGCATCACCCTCGACGGCACCGACATCGCGTCCCTGCCCCGCGAGGAACTGCGCGCCTCGACCGGCATGGTCCTCCAGGACACCTGGCTCTTCGGCGGCACCATCGCCGACAACATCGCGTACGGGGTGGAGGGCGAGGTCTCCAGGGAACGCGTCGTCGAAGCCGCCATGGCCACCTACGCGGACCGCTTCATCCGCACCCTCCCCGACGGCTACGACACGGTCGTCGACGAGGAGGCGGGCAACCTCAGCGCGGGTGAGAAGCAGCTCATCACCATTGCCCGCGCCTTCCTCACCGAACCCTCGATCCTGGTGCTCGACGAGGCCACCAGCTCCGTCGACACCCGCACCGAGGTCCTCATCCAGCGGGCCATGAACTCCCTTCGCCACGGCCGGACCTCGTTCGTCATCGCACACCGGCTGTCCACGATCCGCGACGCGGACGTGATCCTGGTGATGGAGGCGGGCCGCATCGTCGAGCAGGGCTCGCACGACGAACTCCTCGCCGCGGGAGGGGCGTACGCCCGGCTGTACGCGTCGCAGTTCGCGGCGGCGGCCTGAGGGTTCTTCCGTACGGTACGAGAAGGGGTGGGCAGGCGGCAGCCGGTCTACCCCTCCGCCGTGCGCTCCGCCTCCGGCAGTGTCACGACCACCACCGCGCCCCCGTCGTCCGGGTCGTTGGACAGCTCCACCTCCGCGCCGATCGCCCGCGCCTGGCCGCAGGCGATCGTCAGACCGAGCCCGGCGCCCTGCCCGCGCTCGGCGGTCCCCGTGCGGAACCGCTGCACCCCGTCCACCAGCAGCGCCCGCGGGAAACCGGGACCGTGGTCGCGGACCACGACGCGCGGGCCCTCGACCCGTACCTCCACCGGATCGGCGCCGTGCCGACGGGCGTTGACGACCAGGTTGGTGACGATGCGCTCCAGCCGGCCCACATCGGTCCGCACCCACGTGTCCCCGTCCGGAGCGGGCCCGGTGAACGTGCAGTCCAGCCGCCCCATGAGGCCCGCCACCAGCTTCCCCAGCGGATGGGCGGCGAGATCGGGCTCCTCCGTACGGGAGTCCAGCCGGGCCACCTCCAGGAGGTCCTCGGTGAGGGTGCGCAGCACGGCCACCCGGTCCCTCACGAGCTCGGTCGGCCGGGACGGCGGCAGCAGTTCGGCGGCGGTCTGCAGCCCGGTCAGCGGGGTGCGCAGCTCGTGCGCCACATCGGCGGTGAACCGCTGCTCGGCCTCGATGCGGCGCTGGAGGGAGGCGGCCATCGAGTTCACGGCGGCGGCCAGCTGGGCCACCTCGTCCCTGGTGGCCCCGGGGTCGCGGTCGCCGCCCGCGATACGGGCGTCCAGGTCGCCGTCGCTGATCCGGCGGGCCGTCGAAGCGGCGCTGCGCAGCGAACGGCTCAGCCGGGAAGCCAGCCCCGCCCCGCCGAGCGCGGTCAGCGCGACGACGACCGCGCCCCACACCACCAGGCTCCGGTCCAGTTCGCGGATCTCGGCGCGCTGGGCGCCCAGCGGCAGCCTGACCGACAGCACCTGGTCGCCGATCGGGCGGGCCGCCCACACGGCAGGGGCGGGCCCGGACAGATCGAGGTAGGTGTTGCGGCTCCCGGCGCGGGCGTCGGCGGCCAGGGCGGCCGGCAGCTCGGGGGAGTCCAGGGCGGAGCCGGTGTCGGCGGCATCGACGTGCCCGGTCAGCTCGTACAGCTGCCGTACGCGGTACAGCTCGGCGATCGCGGACCCGCGGGCGGTCTCGGCGACCTGCGCGCTGCGCGCGTGGTGGATCACCATCCCGATGGCCAGCGCCACGAGGGCGGCGCCGACGGCGGGCAGCGCGGCGATCTTCCAGCGCAGGCTGAGCCCGGCGACGAACCCGCGCACCCGGCGGACGGCACGGCGGATCACGGGGCTCCTGCCGGTGCGGAAGGCGGCGCGGACGCCGGTGCGGACGGGGGAGCGGACGGGGAAACGGACTGCGGGACGCCCCTCCCGGGGGCGCCGGAGTCCTCGTCCTGGTCCGGATCCTGGCCTGCCGGATCCTGGACCCCGCCCGTGCCCTGCTCCTGCACCGTGTCCTCCGTGGTCTCCGTGTTCTCCGCCTTCTCCGTACGGAAGCTGCGCACCTCGCTGACGGTGATCATCCGGTTGCCGTCCCAGCGGTAGCGGATCGCCTGCTCGCCGCCGTCGGTCGCGGAGCCGCGTACGACGAGATCGACGCCGATCGCCTCGACGACCGGGCGCACCCCACTGGTGTAGAGAATCGGCACGACCTTCCCCCCGCGCACCGTGTACACCGCCAGCACCACCCGCCCGCTCTCCAGATCCACCGCGGAGATCAGCTCGGGCTTCCGGTCGCCGGTCAGGTCGTGCAGCACGGCGGGCCGGATCCCGGGGGTGCCGGGCTTGTCGACGGTCCCGCGCCGGGTCAGCCGCCCCATGCGGGGATCGGCGCGCAGGACGTCCAGCTGGTCCATGGCGGCGAGCCCGCCCGCGGGGACGGCGAGCGGGCCGGGCAGCGGGTCGGGGGCCGGCTGGAGCTCGGGGTCGGTGACCGCGTCCGACAGCGAGGGCGAGGCGGGGGTCCAGGCGGGCCACAGGGTTTCGGGCTGCGGCTGGGAACTGGCGGACGGGGCGGGCTCCCCCTTGCCGAGACCGGCGGGTGCACCGCACCCGGTCAGCAGAACGCCGCAGGCGAGCGCGGTGAGGGCCACCGCGGTGACCCGGGCCGGGGGCCGGGCGGGGGCCGGGGCGGCGGGGAGCGGTCCGCTCGTTCTGCGCATGCTGCTCGTTCTGCTGGTACGGACACAGGGGGCTCCCCGAGCCTATGTACCGAGCATCACGGCAACCCGGACATTTTGTAACAACCATGCGTAGGGTCCGGCGCGACGCGTGGTTTTCGCTGCGGGGCCGTGAGCCCGTGGAGGCGGATCCGCCAGGGCGGGGCGGACACGCGATACACCCGAACGGGTGGTGCGGGTTTGGAAGTTGGGCGTGGCCAGTAGCAATGTGCGGTCCATGCACAGCTCCCACCTCAAGACCCTGTTCACGGCGGCGGCCCTGGCGGCGACGTTCTTCGCTCCCACCGGTGAGTCCCACGCGGCCGAGTCCCAGCCGGCGGTGGCCGTCGCACCCGACTACGACCAGTGGGTCGGCAGAACCCTCGTACGGAACGGCTCGCCCGACCCCTCCGACGTGCCCGCCGACCGGCTCGTCCACGAGCGGGACATTCCGAAGCCGTACCGGATCATCCCGCCGGGCGCCATGATCACCCAGGACTACGCCCCGGACCGCCTGAACCTCCATGTGGACGACCGGAACACGATCACCCGTATCAACTTCGGCTGACCGGCCGACCGGCTGACCGGCCGACCGCCTGACCGGGCCGACTGCCTGACCGCCTGACCGGCCGACCGCCTGACCGCCCGACTCCCGGTCGGCCGCGTCCGGCTGACTCCCGGTCAGCCGCCTCCGGCCGTCCTCGGCCGCTGTCGGTCGTCCTTGCGGCCGGGCGCCAGTCCGGCGGTCCAGCCGCCGTCCACCGCGAGCTCGGCCCCCGTCACGTACGCGGCGGCGTCGGACAGCAGGAAGGCCACGGCGGCGGCGATCTCCTGGGGCACCCCCACCCGCCCCAGGGGAGCGCCGGGGAACCTGCCCTCGCCGACCTCGATGCCCACGTGCGCGGTCATGTCGGTGTACGTCATCCCCGGGTGCACGGAGTTGACCCGGATCCGGGACCCGCCCAGCTCCGCGGCCCCGGTCTTCGACAGCCCGCGCACGCCCCACTTGGACGCCCCGTAACCGGCGGTCCGCACCATGCCGGTGAGCCCGGCGGCCGACGAGATGTTGACGATCGAACCGCCGCCGCCCTCGCGCAACACCGGCACCAGGGTCTTCATCCCGATGAACACCCCCACGAGGTTCACCTCGACGATCCTCCGGAACCGCTGCACATCGGCGTCCTCCAACAGCTCGCCGCTCGATATCCCGGCGTTGTTGACCAGTCCGTCCACCCGCCCGAACTCCCGGAGCGCGAAGGCGACGGCGGCCTGCCAGCTGCTCTCGCTCGTCACGTCGTGCGCCACGAAGCGGGCCGCGCCCTCACCCAACTCCTCGGCCAGCGCCGCCCCTTCCGCCGCCAGGGCGTCGGTGACGACGACCCGCCCGCCCCCGTCCACGACGGCACGCGCCGTGGCGGCGCCCAGCCCCCGGGCGCCCCCGGTGACGAGTACGACCTTCCCGTCCAGCGCCAACGCCCCGCCCGCACCGGCCACTTGAGCCCACCCGCCTTTTAGTCATATGCCGAACAGGCATACCTCATCCGGTCGGCGGCCAGTGTGTCAGCGGGCAGGCCCTCCTGCCAACGCCTCGGTCACTCCCTTCTCCCGCTCACCGAGAAAGTGCGGATCGGGCCGGAAGGCGGCGTCCAGCGCGGCCTTCCCCGCGGCGAACACCTCGCGGGCGCCGCCGTAGTACCAGGTCGCGTCGTGCACGTCGTCGACCCCGACGCCGAAGCCCTCGACCCCCGCCGCGTCGCACAGCGCGACGGCCCGCCGTATGTGGAAGGCCTGGCTGATCAGCACGGCCCGGTCGACGCCGAAGATCTTCTTGGCGCGTACGCACGAGTCCCAGGTGTCGAACCCGGCGTAGTCGCTCACGACGTGCTGGTCCGGCACCCCGTGCCGCACCAGATAGCTCCGCATGGCGTCCGGTTCGTCGTACTCCTCGCGTCCGTTGTCCCCGGTGACGAGCACGACCCTGACCCTGCCCGCCCGGTACAGCTCGGCCGCCGCGTCCAGCCTGCGCGCCAGATACGGCGTGGGCTCGCCCTTCCACAGCCCGGCCCCGAAGACGATCGCCACGTCCCGGTCCGGCGCCTCCCCGGTGTCCCCGACCCGCCCGCCGGTGGCCGCGTACGTCCACGTCGACGGCAGCAGTGCGAGCACGCACCCGGCCATGACGGCCTGCACCAGCCGCCGCTTCGCCCGCCGACTCCTCGGCAGCCGAATCTCCGGCCGCCGGGGCCACTTGACGCTCGGTAGCCCGAACCGCATGACATTCCCCCTGGTGGTGCCCGTCGGATCCTCGTCCCTCGTCCGTCGGACGCTCGGGCGCCACGGAAAGTTCCCGGGGCCGTGCGGCGGACGGCCGCCGGGCCGGAGGGCGGAATTCTCTGGAATGCGGTGTGCATGGCAGGGAATTGCCGGGGCACACGACTGCCTGGAGGTTGATAACTATGGTTCCCCTGCTACTCGTACTCCTGCTGATCCTGATCCTTTTCGGTGCGGGATTCGCAGTCAAGATTCTGTGGTGGATCGCCATCGCGGTGCTGGTTCTCTGGCTTCTCGGATTCGTTGCCCGTTCCGGAGGCAGTGGTGGCCGCCGGGGCCGCTGGTACCGCTGGTAGGCGGGGTGTGACGCTGGAGCCGTAGGGCGGCGGTGCATGCGGGTGGCCCGGAAGATTTCCTTCCGGGCCACCCGTTCGCCGGGGTGCGGCGAATTCCGGCCGAAGTGGAACCGCCCGGGAAACCCGGTGAGAAACCCCGTGTAGGAA
>NZ_JBSGZD010000037.1:0-42004 GCF_053610825.1 Streptomyces sp. NPDC054863
CCCTGGACGCCCGCCGCGAGGAGTTCGAGCGGCTCTGTGCCCGGCAGGACCTGGCCAGGGCGGCCGACCGGGTGGCGCCCGCCCTGGCCCTGCGCGGCGCCGCCGACCGCGAACACCGGACGGCGAGCAGGAGCTACGAGGAGGCCCGCGGCCGGCTCCCGGCCACCCTCGCGGACGCCGGAGCCGACCAGCTCGCCGAGCGGGAAGGACGGATACGACAGGAACTGGGCGGCCTCGACGCCGCCCGCCGGGCCGAGCACCGCAGCGCCGACATCACCGCCGAGCGGGCCGCCCTCGACCGCGAGGCCCGCGCCGACGACGAACTCCGCCAGGACGCCGACGAGTGGCTCGCCGCATGGGACACCGTGCGGCGCGGGCACCAGGAGCGCATCGAGGCGGCGCAGGAGGCCGCGACCCGCGCCGGACACCTGGAGTCGCAGTTGGAACCGGCCCGCACCCGGCTCGACGCCGCCCGCCGCCGCGACGCACTCGGTCAGCAGGCGGGCGAGGCCGAGCACCGGTTGCAGGCCGACCGCGACGCCGCGGGGGACGCCCGCGAGAGATGGCTCGACCTGCGCGAGCGCAGGCTGAGCGGAATCGCCGCGGAGCTGGCCGCCGGACTGCGCGACGGCGAAGCCTGCAAGGTCTGCGGTGCCACCGAGCACCCCGCCCCCGCCCAGGCCGGGGCCGGACACGTCGACCGGGCCGCCGAGCAGCAGGCCGAGACGGCATACACCGCGGCCGAAGAGGCCAGGACACGGGCCGAGAGCGCCCTGGCCGGGCTGCGCGAGACCCTGGCCGCCGCACAGGCCGAGGCGGGCGGCGCGAGCGTCGCCGAACTCGCCGCGCAGGCCCATGAACTGCAGCGCGCATACACGGCGGCGCACGAAGGCGCGGGCGACATGCACGCCGCCAGGGAGGCCCTCGACCGGGCCGAGCGGGAGCACACCCGCCGCGTCGACACCCGGGAGAAGGCCGAGCGCCGGGGTGCCGCCCGGACCTCGCACCGCGAAGCCCTCGACCGTGAACTGGCTTCGCTGGAAGAGGAGTTGACGCGTGCGCGCGGCGGGGCGGACAGCGTGCAGGAGCAGTTCGGGCTGCTGCGGCACCGGGCCGAGCTGCTCGCCGGAGCGGCCGAGGCCGTAAGGACCTACGAGGCGACGGCGGAGCGGCTCAAGGAAGCCGACGGCGCTCTCGCGGACGCCGCGTTCAAGGCCGGGTTCGCGACACCGCAGGAAGCGGGCGAAGCGCTCCTCGACGACGTAAGACAGCGCGAGCTCCAGCACCGTATCGACGCCTGGCAGGCCGAACGGGCTGCGGTCGCCGAGCGGTTGCGCGAGAGCGAGGCCGCCGACGCCGCGCAGCGGACGGCCGCCGACCCGCAGGCGGCCCAGGCCGCACTGTCCGCCGCCGAGCGCGCGCAGCGGGACGCCACCTCGTCGTACGACGCGGCCGTCGAACGGTGCGCGGCGCTGGCCCGCCTCGCCCGGCAGGCCGAGGCCGAAGCACACCGGCTCGGCCCGCTGCGCACGGAGTACGAACGGGTGGCCCGCCTCGCCGGACTCACGGCGGGCACCTCCGCCGACAACGAACGCAAGATGCGCCTGGAGTCGTACGTCCTCGCCGCTCGGCTCGAACAGGTCGCCGCCGCCGCGACCGCCCGGCTCCACCGGATGTCCGACGGCCGCTACACCCTCGTCCACTCCGACGAGCGGACGACCGGCACCGGCAGCCGCCGGGCCGGACTCGGCCTGCACGTCGTCGACTCCTGGACCGGCCGCGAGCGCGACACGTCCACCCTGTCCGGCGGCGAGACCTTCTTCGCGTCCCTGGCGCTGGCGCTGGGCCTCGCGGACGTGGTCACCGACGAAGCGGGCGGGGTCCGTCTCGACACCCTCTTCATCGACGAGGGCTTCGGCAGCCTCGACGAGTCGACCCTCGACGAGGTCATCGACGTCCTCGACGCCCTGCGCGAGCGGAACCGCAACGTCGGCATCGTCAGCCACGTCGGTGACCTGCGGCAACGCATCGGCACCCGGCTGGAGGTCGTCAAACAGCGCAACGGATCGGCGGTCCGCCACCACCTCTGACTGACCGGTCCGCCACCATCTCTCTACACGGGTACCTCTGCACGCGGGCGCTGCTGAAGGCGGGGCCCGGCGGCCCGCGTGCTCAGTGGCCGATCGCGCGGCGCGGCAGCGGCGACGAATACACGACGCTGGTCGTCACCGACCCGAGCGCCCCGATCCGCCCTGCCACCTCCTCCAGGTGCTGCATCGACCGCGCGGCGACCTTCAGCACGAAGCAGTCGTCGCCCGTCACGTGGTGCGCCTCCAGGACCTCGGGCGTCGCATCGAGCAGGTCGTGGAACGGCTTGTAGTTGCCGTGCGGATACCGCAGCCGTACGAACGCCAGAATGGGAATGCCGAGCCGCTCCGGCTCGACCACGGCGGAGTACCCCGAGATCACGCCCGCCTCCTCCAGCCTGCGGACCCGCTCGGTCACCGCGCTCGACGACATCGAGACGGTCCGCGCCAGGTCGGCGAACGTGGCCCGCCCTTCACGCTGCAGGGCTTCCAGGATGCGCCAGTCCGTGGCGTCCGGTGAATATCCGGTCATGGGGACAGACAACAGGGGAATCACCGGCAGATCAAGAGAAGTTCAAGGGGAATCCACTTCAGTCGGATGATCATCGGACGTAGATTTCAGGCCATGACGAACACCACGGCACACCCCCAGGTCCCCGCCGCCGAAGCGGTCAACGCCGTCCTGCGGATCCCTCCCGCGTCCCCCGCAGCCGCCGCCGCGTACTTCGGTGCCAGCCTCGCCTTCCACGCGGACGTCTCGGACGTCGCCGCCGCGCTCGCCGCCTCACGGGCCTCCGGCGAGGACCCCGGCTTCGTGGTGATCGACTCCCGCTCCACCGAGTCCTGGGACCAGGGCCACGTCCCCGGCGCCCTCCACCTGCCGACCGCCCTCATCCCCGAGCAGGCCGAACGCCTCCTCGACAGGAACGTCCCGGTCGTCACGTACTGCTGGGGCCCCGGCTGCAACGGCGCCACCCGCGCCGCCCTCGCCCTGGCCCAACTCGGCTACCAGGTCAAGGAGATGCTCGGCGGGATGGAGTACTGGATCAGGGAAGGCTTCGAGTTCGAGACCTGGGAGGCCCGCGAGACGCGCGAGGCGGACCCGCTGACGGCACCGGTCGGCGCGGAGAACTGCGGCTGCTGACAGGGGCGTTCGGGCCGGGTCACCGAAGCGGAGTACGGACTTCGCCGGGGTCGGCCGCACGGGCCAGCGACGCGAAGAGAGGCCCGGCGTCCGCTCCCTCCGGCAGCCCGCTGACCTGCCCGTCGCCCACCTCGACGACCCGCCACACCCCGTCGTCGCGCAGTGCGAGATCGGTCGTCACCCACCGGCAGCCCAGCTCCCGCACGGCGGGGCCCACCGCCGAGAGGTCGGGCTCCGGCAACTGCCCCGGGGCGTCCGGGTGCGCGGTGACCAGTACGGCCGCCCCGTCCACCCACCACACCCGGGCTTCGCCGCCGGGGACGAAGCGCTCGAACGTCCGCACCACGAGCCCGCCCGCGAGAGTGTCCTCCTGGAGCGCGAAGAAGCGGCCCACCACGGCCGACAGGGCTTCCACTTCGCCGATTTCGGGTACGAAGCACGCTTCGTGCCACTCGTGCTTGCGGGACTTGACGAAGTCCTTCACCACGGCGGGCCCCGACCCCAGCGGGGCGACGAGCGAGGCCAGTGCGGCAGCGGTGGGCGGGCTCCCGGGCGGCAGCTCCCGCCAGACGCTGCGCGGGGTGAGCGCGGCGAACGCCTCGTACCAGCCGGGGAGTTCATGCGCCCTGCGGTACGCGTCCGGGCCGGTCAGCAGGGCGCAGCCGCGCTCGCGCATACCGCGCGCCAGATCCTCGTACCGGGACACGGGGATCATCCACCCCCGGTACCAGTAAGGTCCCGAGCCGCGCGGCACCCGTGCCAGCGCCGCCGGGACGTCACCGGCGAGCAGGGCGTCGTGATCGAGGAGCGCCACCGCTGTGCCCGCACCGCGCACGGCCGCCGCGTCCTGGGCGAACGCCGGATCGGGGCGGCGGGCGTGCAGCGGATCCGAGCACAGCAGCCAACTCGCGTTCATGTTCTCCCCGTTGAGGTGGATGAGATGAAAGGGGACGGGCTCCGGCCGTTTCCCCGGGGGCCCGCAGGTCAGAGCTTCGACAGCTCGTCCACCAGGTCGTCGAGGCCCAGCGAGCCCTGCGAGAGCGCCGCCATGTGCCACGCCTTCAGGTCGAAGGAGTCACCGTGCGCCCTGCGCGCGTTCTCCCGGCCCAGCAGCCACGCCCGCTCGCCCAGTTTGTAGCCGATCGCCTGGCCCGGCATGGACACGTAGCGGGTGAGCTCGCTCTCCACGAAGTCCGCCGGACGGCCGCTGTGCATGCCGAAGAACTCCTGCGCCAGCTCCACCGTCCACCGCTCGCCCGGGTGGAAGGGGGAGTCCGCCGGGATCTCCAGACCCAGGTGCATGCCGATGTCGACGATGATCCGCGTCGAACGCATCATCTGCGCGTCCAGGTAGCCGATCCGCCGCTCGGCGTCCGGCAGGAAGCCCAGTTCGTCCATCAGGCGCTCCGCGTACAGCGCCCAGCCCTCCGCGTTGGCGCTGACCATGCCCACAGACGCCTGGTAGCGCGACAGCCGGTCGGCGACGTGCCGCCACTGCGCGAGCTGCAGGTGGTGGCCGGGCACGCCCTCGTGGTACCAGGTCGACAGCAGGTCGTACACCGGGAAACGGGTCTCGCCCATCGTCGGCAGCCAGGTGATGCCGGGACGGGAGAAGTCCTCGGAAGGGCTCGTGTAGTACGGAGCCGCCGCGCCGCCGGGAGGGGCGATGCGGGACTCCACCCTGCGGACCCGCTCGGCGAGGTCGAAATGGGTGCCGTCGAGGGCCGCGATCGCCTCGTCCATGACGGACTGGAGCCAGACGCGGACCTCTTCGACCCCCTCGATGTGGGTGCCGTGCTCGTCGAGCCAGGACAGCGCCTCCCACGGGGTGGCCGCCCCGGGCAGGATCTTCTCGGCCTCCGCCTTCATCTCGCCGAGCAGCCGGTGGTACTCCGCCCAGCCGTACGCGTACGCCTCGTCGAGGTCGAGGTCGGTGCCGTTGTAGGCCCGCGACCACAGCGCGTACCGCTCGCGGCCCACGGCGTCGGGCGCGCCCTGGACGGCAGGGGCGTACACGTCGCGCATCCAGTCGCGCAGCGCGACGACCGCCCCGGTGGCCGCACGGCCCGCCGCGTCCAGCTCCCCGCGCAGCACGTCCGGGCCGTCCGCCGCGAACTCCTCGAACCAGCCCTGCTTCCCGCCCGCCCACTCGGTGAGCTGGGCGATGAACGTCGCGGTCGGCCGGGGGCTCCCCAACAGGCCCTTCTCCAGGCCGAGTTCGAGCGACTTGCGATAGCCGTCGAAGGAGGCGGGGACGGCGCGCAGCCGCTCCGCGACGTCCGCCCAGTCCTCGACCGTCTCCGTCGGGGCGAGCGCGAAGACCTTGCGCACCTGGTGCGCGGGGGAGTGCATGTTGCTGACGGTGCGCAGGTCCTCCTGCGCCGCGTGCACCGCGAGAGCGGCGGTCAGCCGCTCGCGCAGCAGTCGTCCGCAGCGCCGCTCGGCATCGGCGTCCGCGCCCGGCCGGCGCTCCGCCTCGTCCAGTACGGCGAGGGTGTGGCGGGCGAGTTCGGCGACGGCCTGCCGGCCCTCGGGGGAGTAGTCGGGGAGCGTACGGGCGCTCTCCTTCACGCCGAGGGTGGTGCCGAGGATGGGGTCGAGGGCGACGAGTGCGTCGACGTACGCGTCGGCGACCTGGCGGGGCGAGGGGATGCTGATGTCTGACATGCGGTCATCCTCGTACGGAAAGGCCGCCCGCGTCACGGGCGTTCCTGCCCGGACACCTGACGGCCGACCGGTCCGGACACCTGACGGTCGATCCCCGGTGGCACGGCGGCCGGCAGCAGTGGCCCGCAGTCCCACTGCTGGAAGATCAGCCGGGTCTCCACCCGGGCCACCTCCCGCCGCGACGTGAACTCGTCCAGTACGAGCCGCTGGAGGTCGGCGGTGTCCGCCACCGCCACCTGCACCAGGTAGTCGTCGGGGCCGGTGAGGTGGAACAGCGCCCGCGACTCCGGCAGCGCCGTGATCCGCTCCACGAACGGGCCGATCAGCTCCCGCCGGTGCGGCCGTACCTGTACGGACAGCAGAGCCTCAAGGCCGCGTCCGAGCTTCGCCGGGTCGAGCCGCAGCTGGTGGCCGAGGATCACCCCGGAGCGGCGCAGTCTGCCCACCCGGTCCAGACAGGTGGAGGGTGCGACACCGACCTCGGCGGCCAGCTCGCGGTACGTCGTCCGGGCGTCGTTCTGCAGCAGCCGCAGAATGTGCAGGTCGACCGTGTCGAGTGCGACGGATTCAGCCATCTGCCGAACGTAGCACGGCAGTTCACCCGGATGGCCCGCCGAATGTTCAGACTCCCCCTCATGACCACCGAAGCCGTGCCCGCACCCCGGGCCCTCGCCACCCACGCCGTGCACGCAGGCCGCGAAGACCTCGCCGCGCTGGGCGTGCACGCGGTCCCCCTGGACCTGTCGACGACCTACCCCTCCCACGACAGCCGCGCCGAGGCGCTGCGCATCGACGCGTTCGCCACCACCGGCGCCCGCCCGGACGGCCCGCCCGTGTACGCGCGCCTCGACAACCCCACCACCGCCCGCTTCGAGGACGCCCTCGCACAGCTCGAAGGCACCGACAGCGCGGTCGCGTTCGCCAGCGGCATGGCGGCCCTGACCGCTGTTCTTCTCGTACGGTCTTCCATGGGCCTGCGGCACGTGGTCGCGGTGCGCCCGCTCTACGGGTGCAGCGACCACCTGCTGGGCGCCGGGCTGCTCGGCACCGAGGTCACCTGGGTCGACCGGAGCGACCCGGCGGGCATCTCGGCGGCGATACGCCCCGACACCGGGCTCGTCATGGTCGAGACCCCGGCCAACCCCACCCTCGCGGAGGTCGACATCGCCGCCGTCGCGGACGCCTGCGGATCGGTGCCGCTGCTCGTCGACAGCACCTTCGCGACACCGGTCCTCCAACGGCCCGCCGAACACGGCGCGCGGCTGGTGCTGCACAGCGCGACCAAATACCTGGGCGGGCACGGCGACGTACTGGCCGGGGTGGTGGCCTGCGACGAGGAGTTCGCGGGCAGGCTGCGCCAAGTGCGGTTCGCGACCGGCGGCGTGCTCCACCCACTGGCCGGATACCTGCTGCTGCGCGGCCTCTCCACCCTGCCGGTACGCATGCGCGCCGCCTCGGCCAACGCCGCCGAACTGGCCCGCCGCCTGATCGCCGACCCGCGCGTGGCCCGGGTCCACTACCCGAGCCTCGGCGGTGCGATGGTCGCCTTCGAGGTGTACGGAGACCCGCACGCCGTCATCGGCGGCGTGCGGCTCATCACCCCGGCCGTCAGCCTCGGCAGCGTCGACACGCTCCTCCAGCACCCGGCCTCCCTCAGCCACCGCATCGTGGCCGAGGGAGACCGCCGGGCGGCGGGTGTCAGCGACCGGCTGCTGCGGATGTCGGTCGGTCTGGAGGACGTCGAGGACCTGTGGCGCGACCTGTGCGAGGCCCTCGACGCAGCCGGACGGGTCAACTCCTCGGCCGCCTCTGCCGGTTCGGCCGGGCGGGTCAACTCCTGTGCCGACTCCGCCGGTTCGCCCGGCCCGGTCGGTCCCGTCGGCCCCGGCGACCCCGCCGAATCCGTCGGTCCGGTCAGTTCCGGTCGGCCTGCTGTCCGTGCGGGGTCGCCTCGTGCAGCGGAACAGGGGGCCGTACCGGAGCCTGCTGCGCGTTGAGCCGGGCCGTGACGACGAGCGTGCCCTCCTCGATCTGGTAGTCGAGAGGCAGCTCAAGGCCGCGCATCGCGGCGACCATCCCGGTGTTGGACGCCTGGGTCACCGCGTACACGCTGCCGCAGTCGGCCTCCACCGCCAACGCAACCAGCCGCGACAGCAGCTCGGAGCCGATGCCGCGCCGCTGCCAGGCGTCCTCCACGAGCAGTGCGACCTCGGTCTCGTCGCCGTCCCACAGCAGGTGGCCGAGGGCGACGAGCCGGCCGGACGCGGTCTGTACGGCGAGGGTGCGGCCGTAGCGCGGGCTCAGCAGATGGTTGAGGTAGCGGTCGGCGTCGCCGACCGGCCCGTGGTAGCGGAGGTTGAGGGTCCGCTCGGAGCAGCGCTCGTGCATGGCGAGCGCCGCCTCGATGTCGTCGGGCCCGGCCCGGCGCACGGTGATCGCGTTGCCCTCGGGGAGCGTGAGCACGTCCTGGCTGCGCGGCAACCGGGGCCCGAGCCGGGCGTCCAGCTCCACCAGCGCCCGCGCCCGCGCGAACTCGGTCGGTGTGAACGGCAGGTACGGCCGCTCCACGGTGATCGCCCCGCCCGACGGATCCCGCAGCCGCATCACGGTCCCTTCCAGCACGCCTTCCACCGGCGCGCTCTGCCCGGTCGGCCGCCCGGTCAGGGTGGTGGCGGGCAGCGAGTGAATCGTGCACCGGCCGAGCAACTGCCGGAGCGCGAGCGGCAGTTCGGCGGCGTCGAGTGCGGTCCGGGTGGCCAGGCCGAGCACCCGGGTCGGGGCGTCCACCAGGTCGTGCGCGTCGGCCCGCTCCAGCCAGGTGTCCCGGGCGCCGATCGCCGCGACCTCGCGGGAGAGGTCCCTCGCCTGGAGGTCGGCGGGGCTGCGGAGCAGGAGTTCGTCCACCGTGCCGTCGCCCAGCGGGTGTGTCTGGAGGGTCAGGATGTCGACGCGCAGCCGGGCGAGCACGGTGCACAGTGCGGCCAGCGAACCGGGCTCGTCCTGCACGGTGGTCCGCATCCGCCACAGCGAGGTCTCCCGGGCCTCGCCGGGGCCGGAGTCCTGGGCGGCCACGGTGTCGACGGCCGCCCCCGGATCGGTCGGCGGCGGAGGCGGAGCGTGACTGTGCTTCCGCGCCCACCAGGTGTGGAACCCGGCGGTGGCGGCGAGCGCCACCGCCGAGGCGATGAGCAGTACGGGCCCCTCGGGACCGTGCACGATCATGTTCGCGATCGAGTCGGCGACCGCCACCGCCGTGAAGAGTGCGGCGAGCTCGACGAGGTCGCGGCGCCAGTGGTGGCGGTGCCGGGTCTTGGAGGCCGTGGGGGTGGTTGCCGTGCGGCAGTTCGTGTCCGTCATGCCAGCACTCTTGCTCAGCGGTGTTGCGTGATCACGAACGGTTTGTGACTGATGGGTTAAGTGTGCTTCGGGTCGATTCGCTGCGATTTTCGGCGACAGGTGACCGGACCCGACTGCTCCCGTGGCGGGATACGTTCGCCCGGTCAGGTCGGGGTGTCAAGCTCCTGGCCTCCGGCGATTGCTCGCAGTGCGTCCAGGTGCTGCCGGTACGAGGCACGCCCTTCGGCGGTGAGGGTCAGCCAGGTCCGGGGCCTGCGCTCGATGCGCCCCTTCTGCACGGTGACCCAGCCCACCTCCTCCAGTGCGGCCACCTGCTTGGACAGTACGGAGTCGGACACCTCCACCAGATCCCGTACGAAGCTGAACTCGGCCTTGTCCAGGGGGGAGAGCGCCGCCACCACCGACAGTCGCACCGGTGAGGTGAGCAAGGGGGCGAGTGCGTGCCGGGGGTGCGACCCGGGCTGCTTGCCGGTCATGCCGGCCTCCGTATCTCGAACCAGGCCCCGACGGCGAAGGGCAGGATGCAGGCCAGGGTGGCCACCGTCGCGAACAGTGCGCTGCCGTGAAGGACGGTGGTCCCGAGAGCGGCCGTGAGTCCGAAGGCCACTCCCCAGCCGCCGATCACCGCGCCGTGCCGTATCCCGAAGCCCCGGCGGACGGTGCGCTGGCGTGCCGCGTACACGCTCATGGTGATCACCACCACAGTGTTGACCCCGACGGCGACGAAGGTGCTCGCCGGGCCCTGCCGGAGGACCAGTACGGGCGCGATCGCGAACTGGGCCAGCCCGAACACCAGCAGGAAGCGCAGATACCAGTTGCTGCCCCGCCAGGCCGCGCTCTCCACCCTGT
Organism: Streptomyces sp. NPDC054863; assembly: GCF_053610825.1. Taxonomy (NCBI): domain Bacteria; kingdom Bacillati; phylum Actinomycetota; class Actinomycetes; order Kitasatosporales; family Streptomycetaceae; genus Streptomyces; species Streptomyces sp. NPDC054863. The sequence goes on from NZ_JBSGZD010000037.1 coordinate 10,105, forward strand.
CGGCCTGCCTCAACGCCTCAGCGGCACAGGTGTGTTCAGACATTTCTCCCCCTCGGAGCGGTTCGTGCAGCTGCGTGCACTGCTCTTGCTTTCCAGATTGGCATTTACTTTCCAACATGGCAAGTACTCGTAGGGGTGAGTGCGCCGTATCGGGCCGTCAGCGGCTGGTGTCCAGAATGACCCGCGCCACCGCCGCCGGATCGTCGTTCATCGGCACGTGACCGCAGCCCGGCAGCCGGACCAGCCGTGCCCCCGGAATGACGTCCTTGGCCCGGACGCCCTGCCGCCGCAGCAGCAGCCGGTCCCGGGTGCCCCACGCCACCGTCACCGGGATGTCCGGCACGTCGTCCCGGAACTGCACGGAGAGCCCGGCGGTCAGCGTCGGCCCGAATCCGGTGGCCTCGCGCAGTGCGAGGGTCTCCGCGACGACGGCCTCGGGCGTACGCCGTCCCGGCTTCGCGTAGATGGTGCTGGTCAGCAGGGACCGCCCGGCCCCGCTCCTCGACAGCCGCTCGATCAGCGGCAGCGGCATGGCGCTCGCCGCCGCCCGCATCCCGCGCAGCGTCCCGAACGCGTACCGCCGCTCGGCCTGCGTCCAGAACCCGGCGGGGGACAGCGCCGTCACCGACCGTACGAGCTTCTCGCGGCCCAGTTCCAGGGCGAGCAGCCCGCCGAGCGAGTTCCCCGCCACGTGCGGACGGTCGATGCCGAGCTCCTCGCACAGCGCGGCCAGCACGGGCACCACCGCACCCAGGTCGTACGTCATGCCCTCGGGCAGGGCGGGCGAGGCCCCGAACCCCGGCAGGTCGACGGCGATCACGTCGCGCTCCGCCGACAGCGCGGACAGTACGGGCTCCCAGGCCTGCCAGTGGTGCCCGATGCCGTGCAGCAGAAGCAGTGGCTCGCCCCGCCCCACCCGCTCGTACGTGACGGAGGCGGTGCGCGGGCCCCCGGGGGACTCGACGGTGAACTCGATGCCGGCGGTCATGGTGTGCAGCTCCCTCAATACCTGGGTCGCGCAATCCCTGGGGCGCGAAGTCCCCGGGCTACGGCCTTAGACGGTCTGTCAGCAACAACTACCCGTAACAACTACTCTCCGGTAGGAAGGAGTTCAAGAGTGCGGCCGAGGGTGGACAGCGCCGAGCCCGTGAGCTGGGATGGACCGGTGACTGCCGATACCGTGACCGACCCGAGTGACCTGTCCGCCCTCTTCGAAGAGCACCGCCCCGTCCTGACCGGAGTCGCCTACCGCATGCTCGGCCGCGTGGCCGACGCGGAGGACGTCGTGCAGGACGCCTGGCTGCGCTGGTCGGCCGAGGGCCGCGAGGACGTCCGCGCCCCGCGTGCGTATCTCGTACGGATCACCACCCGACTCGCCATCGACCGGCTGCGGCACGTGCAGTCGCGCCGCGAGGCGTACGTCGGGCCGTGGCTGCCCGAGCCCTTCGAGACGGACTTCGGAGTGAGCGTCCCCGACACCGCGGAACAGGCCGTCCTCGCCGAGTCGGTGTCCCTCGCCGTCCTGGTCGTCCTCGAATCGCTCTCGCCGCTGGAGCGCGCCGTGTTCGTCCTGCGCGAGGCGTTCGGCTTCCCGTACGGGGAGATCGCCACCGCCCTCGACAAGTCGGACGCTGCGGTGCGCCAGCTCGCCGGCCGGGCGCGCAAGCACGTCGACGAGCGCAAGCCGCGCTACGACGTGGACCCGGTGCAGCAGCGCGACCTCACCGAACGCTTCCTCGCCGCGGCCACCGGCGGCGACCTCGGCGAACTGCTGTCGCTGCTGGCCCCCGAGGCCAGGCTGGTCGGCGACAGCGGCGGCAAGTCGAAGGCGCCGCTGCGGATCGTGGAGAGCGGGGACAAGGTCGCACGGTTCCTGCTGGCGGTGGCCGTGAAGCCGGTTCCGGGCATGGAGGTCCGGTTCACCGAGCTCAACGGCGGGCCCGCGGTGCTGGTCCTGTCCGAGGGCAGGCCGGACACCGTCTTCCAGCTGGACGTCGCCGACGGCCTCATTCAGTGCGTATACATCGTCCGTAACCCCGACAAACTCACCACGCTCGTACCGGAGTAGAGCGCCCCGAGCCCCGCTGTCCGCAGCTGCCCCGCATCCGTCCCCCGGGTGCGGGGCATTTTGCCGTTCCGTGATGAATTGGTCTTGACCAAGTAGAGGTGCCGTCCTATGGTCGCAGGGTTAGTGCAAGGACCTTTAATAAACAAAGGCGCGGAACGCGGAATCTCGCGACGGACGCGGCGATTGCGGAGGATCAGGGTGGGGACCACGCAGCTCGAAACGGTGCCGGAGCCGAAGTACTGGCACCTCAAGACCGTGCTCAGCGAGGCGCTCGACACCGACTTCTCGGTCGGCGAGATCCTCCCCAACGAGCGTGATCTGGCGGCCCGCTTCGGCGTCGCCCGCGCCACGCTCCGCCAGGCGCTCGAACAGCTGGAGCTGGAGGGCCGCCTGCACCGCCGCCGCGGAGTGGGCACCACGGTCGCCCCTCCCCGGATGGGCGTCGACGTCTCCACCTCGCAGCACACCTGGCCCGGCACGGCCGACGACGTCTGGCAGAGCGCGGACTGCACGACCGCGACCCTCGCCGCCGCCCCGGCCGCGGTGAGCCGGATGTTCGCCGCTGCCACCGACGACGAACTGCACACCGTGCGCCGCACCCGCATGACGCACGGCCAGCCGGTCGCCGCCGAGCTGCTGTACGTCCCGGCGTCCTCGGTGCCCGAACTCCCGGCCACGGACGCCACGTCGGGCCCGGTCCGCGCCCGTAGCGTGCTGCGCGAACTCCAGCGCCTGGGCCTGGACGGCCAGGACCGCGCCGTCGAACTGGGCTCCGCCCGCGCCGACGACGCCAAGGAGCTCGACCGGCTGCCGGGCGCGCCCGTTCTGGTCGTCACCACCCGCTACTTCGCCGGGGGCCGCACCGCCGCCGTCTCCGTCGCGACGTACCGGGCGGACACCTGCCGGTTGACCTTCGGCGACTCGGGCGACCTGGAGATCAGCCACCACGGCCAGGCCGCCCACGCGTCCTGACCTCGGCTTCTAGCGGCGGGCCGTCACCGTGGTCTCCACCGCGAACAGCTGCTCCTCCACGTGGTCCAGTGCGAGGCGCAGCGCGCCCGTCGCCACCGACGCCTCGCCGAGCAGTGACAGCGCCACCCGCGGCGGACGCAGGCAGTACCGCTCCAGCTCGCCGCGCAGCGGATCCAGCACGCCGTCGATGCCCGCCGCCCATCCGCCGACCACGACCAGCTCCGGGTCGAGCGCCAGGACCAGCGCCGCCACGTCGTGCACGAGCCGCTGAATGAACCGTTCCACCGCCGCCTGCGCCTGTACGTCACCGCGCTTGGCCTCGGCGAACACCGCTGCCACCGCATGCTCGTCCAGCGGGTGCAGCGGTTCGTCGGTGGTGGAGAGGAGCTTCTCGGGCCGGGCCTCGCGCCCCAGCAGATGCAGCGCGCCGATCTCGCCCGCCGCACCGCCGTACCCCCGGTGCAGCCGCCCGCCGATCAGCGAACCCGCGCCGGGACTGAGCCCCGCGAGCACGAACACGAGGTCGTCGGTGTCCTGCCCGACGCCCTTCCAGTGCTCGGCCACCGCAGCGGTGTTGGCGTCGTTCTCCACCAGTACCGGGCACCGGAACGACCGGCGCAGCCGCTCGCCCAGCCGCAGTCCCGTCCAGCCGGGCAGCGCCGTTCCGAGCCGCACCGTCCCGTCGGCCTCGACGATGCCGGGGCTGCCGACGCCGACCGCCCACAGCGAGCTGCGCGGCACCGAGGCCCGGCGCAGCACGTCGGCGACCACCTGACGCACCCGCTCCAGACGGTCGTCCGCACCGGCCGACTCGTCGACCTCCCGGGACCCGGCGCCGACGATCCGCCCGTCAAGCCCCGACAGCAGTGCGGAGACGCGGTGCGGGCCGATCTCGATACCCAGCAGGTGTCCCGCCTCGGCCCGGAACCGGAACCGCCGCGCGGGCCGCCCCTGGCGCTTCGTACCGCCCTCTTCGGCCGCCGTCTCGACGACCAGACCGGTCTCGATGAGCCCCTCGACGACGCCCTCGACGGTGGGCCTGGACAGGCCGGTGACCCGGGTCAGGTCGGTGAGGGTGGGGGAGTCCGCGGAGTCCGCACCGCGCAGGGCGTGCAGCACCACCGCGGAGTTGATCCGCCGCAACAGAGAGGGGTCCCCGCCGGTCAGCCGCCCCAACGTGTCCTCCCAGCTCGTACGCATGTCTGCCGGATCGTACTAGCAGGCGACCTGCCAGGGCGAGTCGGGCCGTACCAAGCGGAACCGGATCGTTGCAGGCCGCTACCTTCCGGCGGCGTCGTCGGCCGCCACGCGCAGCCGCCCGTACTCCTCCGCCATCGCCTGCACGCTCCAGTGCGCGTTGAGCCCGCTGGGGTTGGGCAGCGCCCAGACCCGGGCGCCGCCGATCGTCCGCTCCTGCGGACCGATCCGCGCCTTCCGCTCGCCGAAGGCAGTGCGGTACGCGGTCACGCCGACCACCGCCAGCCACTGCGGACGCAGCCGTGCCACCTTCTCGGTGAGCAGCCGTCCGCCCTCCCGGAACTCCTCCGCGTCCAGCTCGTCGGCGCGTGCGGTGGCCCGCGCCACCACGTTGGTGATGCCGAGCCCGTACGACAGCAACTCGTCCTGCTCGTACGGCTTGAGCTGCCGCGGGGTGAAGCCCGACCTGTGCAGCACCGGCCAGAAGCGGTTGCCGGGGCGGGCGAAGTGGTGGCCGGTCGCGCCCGACATCAGGCTCGGATTGATGCCGCAGAACAGCACACGCAGACCGCCCGCGATCACGTCGGGGATGACGTGGTCACGGGCGGCCTGAAGTTCCTCGGGAGTCAGCACGCGGTGACGGTCCTCAGAGGATCGAGCCGGGGGTGTACGCCGCCGCCTCGGGGTGCTGCTTGGTGATCTCTTCGATACGGGCGACCAGCGCGGCCACCTGCTGACCCGCGGCGCCCGTGAAGGACAGCTTGTCCGCCATCAGCGCGTCGAGCTGCGCGCGGTCCAGCGGCATCCGGTCGTCGGCGGCGAGCTTGTCGAGCAGCTCGTTGCGCTCGGCGCCCAGCTCGCGCATGGCCAGCGCGGAGGCCACCGCGTGCTCCTTGATGACCTCGTGCGCGGCCTCCCGGCCGACCCCCGCCCGTACGGCCGCCATCAGCACCTTCGTCGTGGCGAGGAACGGCAGGTACCGGTCCAGCTCACGGGCGACGACCGCCGGGAACGCGCCGAACTCGTCCAGCACGGTCAGGAAGGTCTCCAGCAGGCCGTCGAACGCGAAGAACGCGTCCGGCAGCGCCACCCGGCGGACCACGGAGCAGGACACGTCGCCCTCGTTCCACTGGTCGCCCGCCAGCTCGCCGGTCATCGACGCGTATCCGCGCAGGATGACCATCAGGCCGTTCACGCGCTCGCAGGAGCGGGTGTTCATCTTGTGCGGCATCGCGGACGAGCCGACCTGGCCGGGCTTGAAGCCCTCGGTGACCAGCTCGTGGCCCGCCATCAGACGGATCGTCTTCGCGACCGAGGACGGCGCGCCGGCCAGCTGCACCAGCGCGGTCACCACCTCGTAGTCGAGGGAGCGCGGGTAGACCTGGCCGACCGAGGTGAAGGCGTGCGCGAAGCCGAGGTGGCCCGCGATGCGCTGTTCGAGGTCCGCCAGCTTCTCGGCGTCGCCGCCGAGCAGGTCGAGCATGTCCTGGGCGGTGCCGACCGGGCCCTTGATGCCGCGCAGCGGGTAGCGGCCGAGCAGCTCCTCAAGCCGGCCGTACGCGACGAGCAGCTCGTCGGCGGCGGTCGCGAAGCGCTTGCCGAGGGTGGTGGCCTGCGCGGCCACGTTGTGCGAGCGGCCCGCCATGACCAGCTCGGCGTACTCGCCCGACAGCTTGCCCAGCCGCGCCAGGACGGAGACCGTACGGTCGCGCATCAGCTCCAGGGAGAGCCGGATCTGGAGCTGCTCGACGTTCTCGGTGAGGTCGCGGGACGTCATGCCCTTGTGGACCTGCTCGTGCCCGGCGAGGGCGTTGAACTCCTCGATCCGCGCCTTCACGTCGTGGCGCGTGACCTTCTCGCGCTCGGCGATGGAGGCCAGGTCGACCTGGTCGAGCACGCGCTCGTAGTCGGCGAGCGCCGCGTCCGGAACCTCGATGCCGAGGTCCTTCTGCGCACGCAGCACGGCCAGCCACAGCTGGCGCTCCAGCTTGACCTTCTGCTCGGGGGACCACAGGACGGCAAGCTCCGCGGAGGCGTAGCGGCCGGCCAGGACATTGGGGATGCGGGGCTTGGCAGTCACACGACCAGATTCTACTGGGCATTCATGCAGGCCAGAGACGCAGGGCGGTTCGTGCGTTGCTACGAGAGCGGCGCGTCGTACGGGAGGAGCTCGGGCCTCTTCGCCGGTCGGCCGTCGCCCGAGGAGCGTCCCGTGATCCTGCGCCCGATCCACGGCACCAGGTGTTCGCGCGCGAACCGCAGGTCACTGGTCCTGCGCGCGCCCCAGCCCGGCGGCATCGCGGCCGGCAGCGGGGACAGCCAGTCGTCCTCGGCGGCCAGGCCGAGCGCCTGCCAGACCGCCTCGGCCACCCGGCGGTGCCCCTCGGCGGTCAGGTGCAGCCGGTCCACGTCCCACATCCGCTGGTCGCCGAGGACGGCCGCCCCGTACAGGTCGACGACCACCGCGTCGTGCTTCGCCGCCAGTTCCTCGACGACCTCGAAGAGCTCCTCCACGCGCGGCCGGAACCGCTCGAAGACCGGACCGTGCCGGCCGGGGCTGCGCATCAGCACCAACTGCTTGCAGGACGGCGCCAGTCGCTCGACCGCCTCGGTCAGTTTGGCGCGCACGCGGCCCATGTCGACCTTGGGGCGCAGGGTGTCGTTGAGGCCGCCCACCAGCGTCACCACGTCCGCCTTCATCGCAGCGGCGAGGGGTGCCTGCTCGTCGGCGATCTGGCCGATGAGCTTGCCGCGCACGGCGAGGTTGGCGTACCGGAATCCGGGCGTACGGGCGGCGAGGCGGGCCGCGAGCAGATCGGCCCAGCCGCGGTACGAGCCGTCGGGCAGGGCGTCGGACATTCCCTCGGTGAAGGAGTCGCCGACCGCGACAAAGCTGGTGTAGGTGGCATTCATCTCCATGGCGGAGCGATCCTACTCGGTCGGGTCCGGACGTGGACGGTCGGGAAACGACAACTGCCGGGCCCCCTCGCACGAGAGGGGCCCGGCAGTGTGCACGACGGCCGTCAGACCTGCTGCGGCGGTCCGACCAGTTCCCGCAGCACGTCCTCCATGGTGACGAGCCCCGCGGGGCGGCCGTCCGCGTCGGTCACGGCGGCCAGGTGCGTACGGCTGCGGCGCATCGCCGTCAGCACGTCGTCCAGCGGCGTTTCCGCCCGCACCCGGGCGATCGGCCGCATCGCGGAGACCGGGAACGGCAGATCGCGCGGCGTCGCGTCCAGGGCGTCCTTCACATGGAGGTAGCCCAGGATCCGCCGCGTCGAGTCGAGGACAGGGAAGCGTGAGAACCCGGACTCGGCGGCCAGCCGTTCCAGCTCCTCCGGAGTGGTCCCGACCTGCGCGTACACCACGCGCTCGACCGGCATCACGACGTCCCGCACGGGGCGGCGGCCCAGCTCCAGGGCGTCCCGCAGCCGCTCGGCGGCCCGGTCGTCCAGGAGCCCGGCGTCGCCGGCGTCCTTCACCAGACGTGCCAGCTCGTCGTCCGAGAACGTCGCCGACACCTCGTCCTTGACCTCCACCTTCAGCAGTTTCAGCAGCATGTTGGCGAAGGAGTTGATCGTGAAGATCACCGGGCGCAGCGCGCGGGCCAGCGCCACCAGCGGCGGACCGAGCAGCAGCGCGGTCTTCGTCGGCTCGGCCAGCGCGATGTTCTTCGGCACCATCTCGCCCAGCAGCATGTGCAGGTACGTGGCCAGGGCCAGCGCGATGACGAACGAGATCGGGTGCGTCAGGGCGTCCGGCACGCCCACCGCGTGGAACAGGGGCTCCAGCAGGTGCGCGATGGCGGGCTCGGCGACGATGCCGAGCACCAGGGTGCACAGCGTGATGCCCAGCTGGGCGGCGGCCAGCAGCGCCGAGACGTGCTCCAGGCCCCAGATGACGCTGCGCGCCCTGCGGTTCCCGGCCTCGGCCTCCGGCTCGATCTGCGAGCGGCGCACCGAGATCAGCGCGAATTCCGCGCCGACGAAGAAGGCGTTGACGACCAGCGTGAGCAGGCCGATGAGGAGCTGTATCGCGATCATCGTCCGGCCCCCGCCTCTTCGGCGGAGACGTGTCCGGACGTCAGCGGTGCGTGCATCAGCACCCTTGCCGCCCGTCGTCCGCTCGCGTCCACCACGTCCAGCTTCCAGCCCGACAGTTCCACGCAGTCGCCCACCTCGGGGATCCGTCCCAGTTCGTTGGCGATGAGTCCGGCCAGGGTCTCGTACGGGCCGTCCGGCACCCGCAGTCCGATCCGCTCCAGCTGGTCGGTGCGGGCGGCCCCGTCCGCCGACCACAGGTCGCGGCCGTCGGTGTCCTCGCCCACGCGGGCGAGGTCGGGGGTCTCGTGCGGGTCGTGCTCGTCGCGGACCTCGCCGACGACCTCCTCGACGATGTCCTCCAGGGTGACCACACCGGCCGTGCCGCCGTACTCGTCGATGACGACGGCCATCGTCCGCTTGCCGGACAGCCGGTCCAGGAGCTTGTCCACGGTCAGCGTCTCGGGGACCAGCAGCGGCTCGCGGACCAGCTCGGTCACCGGGTGCCGGGGCCTGCGCCCGGCGGGCACCGCCAGCACGTCCTTGATGTGGACCAGGCCGACGACCGAGTCCAGGCTGCCCCGGTACACGGGGAAGCGGGACAGGCCGGTGGCCCGGGTGGCGTTCGCGACGTCCTCGGCGGTGGCCTGCACGTCCAGTGCGGTGACCTGCACGCGCGGCGTCATCACGTTCTCCGCGGTGAGCTTGGCGAGGTTGAGGGTACGGACGAACAGCTCGGCCGTGTCGGCCTCCAGCGCGCCCTCCTTGGCGGAGTGCCGGGCCAGCGCGACCAGCTCTTGCGGGCTGCGCGCGGACGCCAGCTCCTCGGCCGGTTCCATGCCGAAGCGGCGCAGGATGCGGTTGGCCGTGTTGTTGAGGTGGCTGATCAGCGGCTTGAACGCGGCCGTGAACATCCGCTGCGGCGTGGCCACCACCTTCGCGACGGCCAGCGGCGAGGAGATCGCCCAGTTCTTGGGGACCAGCTCGCCGACGACCATCAGGACGACGGTCGACAGCGCCGTACCGATGACGAGGGCCACCGACGAGGCCACGGTGGGGGGCAGGCCGACCGCTTCTGCTGGGCCCCGGAGCAGCTTGGAGACCGAAGGCTCGGCGAGCATGCCGACGAGGAGGTTGGTGACGGTGATGCCGAGCTGGGCGCCCGACAGCTGGAAGGTGAGGCTGCGGACGGCCTTCAGGGCGCTGTCCGCGCCGCGCTCACCCCGCTCGACGGCCCGTTCGAGGTCTCCGCGCTCGATGGTCGTGAGCGAGAACTCGGCTGCGACGAAGGCACCGCAGATCAGCGAGAGCAGCACGGCCACGAGGAGCAGAAGCACTTCAATCATCGGTTCACCTCCGTCCCATGGTCGATCAGGGTCAGGAGGAATGCGCGATGTCGGCTACTGGGAGGCTCGCCCATGGGCGGACGCTCACACCTTTCAAGTCGGGATGTCGGAAAATCCTGGAAGTCCCAGAATGAAGCACCCATGGTAAAGGACAGGCAAAGGCGTCCGGTACGGGCCGGTCCCGGTCACTGCCCGAGTGGCTTGATCCACCGGCTCCACCGCGGCTGGGGCGCGTACCCCGCGGACCGCCAGGCGGGGTGGGCGAGGGAGTTCTCGTCCAGCACCATGGCGTCCCCGCGCCGCCCGCCGAGAGTGACGAAACGGTCCTCGGCGGCGGCGAGCAGCGCGCCGGAGACCCCCTGCCGCCGGTGGTCCGGGTGTACCGCCAATCGGTAGAGCGAGCAGCGCCAGCCGTCGAAACCGGCGATGACGGTGCCGACCAGCGCCCCGTCCCGCTCCGCCAGGATCAGCGCGTGCGGGTCGCGGGCGACCAGGCTCTCGACGCCGTCCCGGTCGTCGCTGATGCTGGTGCCCTCGGCGGCCGTCTTCCAGAAGGCGAGCACGGTGTCGAGATCGGCCGGGGTCGCGGCGCGGAGCCGGATGTCTTCAGATGCGCTCATGGATCCATCCGACCACCGGGCCGCGACCGGCGTCGACCGGGTTTCCCCTCGTGCGTATCAGGTGCCGCGCAGCTCCTCGATGACCGGGGCGAAGGCCTCCGTATAGGGTTCGAGGATGCTGAAGTAGGAGAAGCCGTAGCGTTCCCGGGTGGCCCGGAACTGGTCCGCGATCTGTTCGACCGTGCCGACCGCGTGGACGGGCAGCCCCAGTACCTCCTCCTCCGTCAGGTACGGCACGAATGACATGTAGTCCTGCAACGCGGCCCTGCGGTCGTCGGTGATCACGACCATCTGGATCAGCAGGTTCAGCTCCGCCTCCGTCGTCCGCCCGGCCGCGAACTTCCGGTAGAGGGTGACCCGTTCGTCCAGCCCTTCGGCGCTGAGCACCCGCAGCTCTCCCGGGTTGACCTGGAGCCCGCCCGCGAACGCCACCACATCCGCACGCTCGGCCGCCAGCTTCAGCACCCGGTCGCCGCCGCCGGCGATCAGCAGCGGCGGGCGGGGCCGCTGCACCGGCTTCGGCAGATGTGCCTCGTCCCGCAGGAACCGGTCCAACTCCTCGACGGTACGGGCCAGATGATCGACCCGGCCGCCGGGCGACCGGTATGCGACACCGGCCGTCTCGTGTTCCTCCTTGACGTACCCCGCGCCGATGCCCAGCTCCAGCCGCCCGCCGATCAGGGCGTCCACGGTCGCGACCTCGCGGGCCAGCAGCGCCGGGTTCCAGAAGGCCGCGTTGAGGACGAACGTGCCGATGCGGGGACGTTCGGTGGCGGCGGCCGCGGCGACCATCGCCGGGAACGGGGCAGGCATCCCGAGGTGGTCGGGTACCTGGATCACGTCGTATCCCAGCTCCTCGGCGCGACGGCACTTGCGGGCCCACTCCTCGCCGTCGGCGGGCGTCATCATGTTCACCGAGAAGCGGAACGGCCTGACCATGTGCAACTCCCTCTGCTCAGCTGGCTGTTCGTACGGACGGCCATTCTTGCGCAACCGTCCGTCAGCCCTTGCGGAGGCGGGCGATGCCGTCGAAACGCTTCATCCGCTCCAGCACGCTCTCGGCCGTCGGCCCGGACATGGTGTCCACGATCCGGCCGTCCGCCAGGAAGACCACCAGGTCGGAGTGGCCCGCTGCGCCGGGGTCGTGAGTGACCATCACCACCGTCTGCTCCAGCGCGTCGACGGCCTCGCGCAGGAACGAGAGCAACTCGGCGCCCGCCCGCGAGTCGAGGTTCCCGGTCGGCTCGTCCGCGAAGATCAGTTCCGGCCGGGAGGCCAACGCCCTTGCGCAGGCCACCCGTTGCTGCTGTCCGCCGGAGAGCTGGGAGGGGCGGTGCGTGAGCCGGTCGCGCAGCCCCAGCGTGTTGATCACCCGGTCCAGCCACTCCTGGTCGGGGCGGCGCCCCGCGATGTCCATCGGCAGCGTGATGTTCTCGGCCGCGGACAGGGTGGGCAGCAGGTTGAACGACTGGAACATGAAACCGATCCGGTCCCGCCGCAGCTGTGTCAGCTCCCGCTCGCGCAGCCCCGTGATCTCGGTCGTGCCCAGCCACACCTGTCCCGCCGAGACCGTGTCGAGCCCGGCCAGACAGTGCATCAGCGTCGACTTCCCGGAGCCGGAAGGGCCCATCACCGCGGTGAACCGCCCGCGCCCGATGTCGATGTCGACCGCGTCCAGGGCGAGGACGGCGGTCTCGCCGCTCCCGTACGCCTTGGTCAGGCTGCGGGCACGGGCGGCGGCGGCAGGTGTGGCGGCGGATTCGGCAGCAGGCGTGGACACGACGGCCTCCCCGGGTTGCGGTCGCCCCAACTCCCTTGGAAACAAAGAGAGTAGAGGTGTCTGCCGGGCGCGCACATCCCCCGGAGGTCGGGTGCGCAGAGTACCTGTAAGGGGCATCCGAAATGTCCGGTTGACCTCGCCTGGCTCCTCCGTGGCGTACGGCTACCTCGCCGCCTGCGGATTGAAGGCGAGTCGTCGGCCGAGCAGGCGCGGGACCTGGCGCGACCCGTGAAGGACGGCAGGGCGGACGGAGTGAGGCGGTGGCCGGACCGGGGCGGGGCCGGAGGGTCGCTCAGGTGCTCAGGCGGTGCCGGGCCGCCGCGCCGTCCCCAGTACGCACGCCGACGACGGCAGCCGGATCCCCTTCTCCGGTACGTTCAGCCGCCGGTGGGGGCCGAGCTCGAACCCGGCGGCCGTGAGTGCGGCGAGGGGGTCCCGCGAGGTGTGGCAGTTGCCGAACAGGAGCGGCCACACGGTACGGTCCAGCGCCCGCTGGGTCCTGGCCATCCACCGCCCCTCGTCCCGCCCGTGCTCGAAGAACCGCAGCTCACCGCCTGGCCGCAGGACCCGCCTGGCCTCCGAGAGGGCCCGCTCCACGTTCCGTACGCTGCACAGCACCAGGGAGAACACCACCGCGTCGTACGCCTCGCTCTTCACCGGCAGCGCCTCCGCCGCACCCGGCACCACGTCCACCGGGACCTCCGCCCTGATCGCCGCGCGCAGCGCCAACTCCCGCAGGGAACGCTCGGGTTCGATGGCCACGACCTCGGAGACGGCGGCCGGGTAGTGGGCGAAGTTCAGCCCGTTGCCCGCGCCGACCTCAAGGACCCGGCCGGACAGACCGGTCAGCAGCTCGGCCCGGTACGCGGCGATCCCCCCACTCCGGTCCGCCGAGACGCTGACCCGCGCATACACCCGGGCGAACAGCGGATGGTGCACGGCGTCGTGCGGGATCCTGCCGCGCTGCGACCGGGAACGGGCCATCTCGAATCTCCTCCGTGGTACGGGCGGATACCGCGAGTGTGCCCGCTGCGGAGAGGAGTCGGCCAGTCACGCGCCGGAAACGAAGCAGAACTCGTTGCCCTCGGGATCGAGCAGCACCTGGAACGACCCGGGTTCCTGCGTCACGATCCCCCCGCTGAGGGTCGCCCCGAGCGTCACCGCCTCCGCGCTGAAGGCCGGGATGTCCTCGGCGACCAGATCGATGTGCAGCCGGTTCTTGGCGGCCTTGCCCTCCGGCACCCGCTGGAACGCCAGCCGGGTGAAGTCCGGCACGTCGACGTACGACCAGTCCGGGCTCCGGTCCACCGGTTCGCCGCCCACCAGGCCGGCCCAGAACCGCACCAGGGCCGCCGGATCGGCACAGTCGAAAACGATCTCGTCAATTCGTGCGCGCATGGCGCTCACCCTACGGACGGTGCGGCGGACGCGGCGACCCGGGACTCGAACGCGGTCGCGTCCCAGTGCCCGCCCAGTTCCGGGGCGAGCCACCGGCCCGCCCGCGCCCGGAACCGTACGGGATCCAGTGCGCCGGAACCCTCGGGCACGGCCCCCAGCAGCGGAGCTCCCGCCATCTCGGCCAGCTCGCCGACATTGCACCGCTCGGCCAGTCCCGGCGCGTCGGGCCAGCAGCCGATGACCACGCCCAGCGTCTCCAGCTCCCTCGCCCGCAGGGCCTCCGAGGTCAGCTGCACGCAATTCAGCGTGCCGAGGGCGGGAGCGGCGACGACGAGCACGGGAGCACCGAGCAGGCGGGCCGCGTCGGCGAGGGTGCCGCCGTTCCCGTCCAGCCGGACGAGGAGCCCGCCCGCCCCCTCGATCAGCACGAGGTCGTACTCGGTCGCCAGCTTGCGTGCGGCATCGGCCACGTCCTGAGGCGTCACCGGGGCCATGCCTGCCCGGCGGGCGGCGGTCGCAGGGGCGAGCGGTTCCGGGAACCGGGCGAGTTCGACGACACCGACGCCGTCACCGGCGAGCTTGGCCGCCACCTGGGCGTCCCCGTCCTCGGCGGGGCCGACGCCGGTCTGCGCGGGCTTCAGGACGACGACGCGCTGCCCCTTGGCGCGGGCGAGGGAGGCGAGGGCGGCCGTGACGACGGTCTTGCCGATGTCGGTGTTCGTGCCGGTGACGACGATGGTGCTCATGCGTGTGCTGCTCCTTGTTGCGTGCGGGTTCGTTGTGGCTGGTCGCGCAGTTCCCCGCGCCCCTGAAAGCAGGCATCTTCAGCCCGTCCGGCGTTTGAGGACGCGCGGCGCAGCCGTGCACCGGGCGGAGCCCGGGACGCCCGCACCCACTGGCGCGAGCCGTGCCGCCCCCCCCGGCCGCCCGGGCGCCTCAGCCCGCTGCCGCTGCTGCTGTCACCGCCCGGCAGATCCGTGCCAGGTCCTCGTCGGTCGTGATGTACGGCGGCATCGTGTACACGAGGTCCCGGAACGGTCGCAGCCACACGCCCTCCCGTACCGCCGCCTCCGTCGCGGCAGCCATGTCGACCGCGTGGTCGAGCTGTACGACTCCGATGCCGCCGAGGACACGTACCTCCCGCACGCCGGGCAGCGACCCGGCCTCCGCGAGGCCGTCCCGCAGGCCCGCCTCCAGCCGCTTCACCTCCTGCTGCCAGTCCTGGCCGAGCAGCAGGTCGATCGACGCGCAGGCGACCGCGGCGGCCAGGGGGTTGGCCATGAAGGTCGGGCCGTGGGCGAGCACCGGGACCTCGCCCTGCGAGATGCCGTCCGCCACCCGCGACGTACACAGCGTGGCCGCCATCGTCAGATAGCCGCCGGTCAGCGCCTTGCCGAGGCACATCACGTCGGGGGAGACAAAGGCCTGGTCGGCCGCGAAGAGGGTGCCGGTGCGGCCGAATCCGGTCGCGATCTCGTCGAAGACCAGCAGTACGTCGTGGGCGTCGCACGCCTCACGCAGCACCCGCAGGTACTCGGGAGAGTGGAAGCGCATGCCGCCCGCGCCCTGCACCACCGGCTCGACGATCACCGCGGCCAGCTCGTCGGCGTGCCGGGCGACGGCGGCCCGCAGCTCGTCCGCGTACCCCTCCTCGTACTCCACCGGAGGCTCGGGCACGAAGAGCTGGCGCGGCAGGACGCCCTGCCACAGCTGGTGCATGCCGCCCTCGGGGTCGCACACCGCCATCGGCTGCCAGGTGTCGCCGTGGTAGCCGCCGCGCCAGGTCAGCAGCCGCTGCTTGGCCGGGCGGCCCACCGAGCGCCAGTACTGGAGGCACATCTTCACCGCGACCTCGACGGACACCGACCCCGAGTCCGACAGGAACACGTGCCGCAGCGGCTCCGGGGTGATCTCCACGAGCCTGGCGGCCAGCCGCACCGCGGGTTCGTGGGTGAGTCCGCCGAACATCACGTGGCTCATCCGCCCCAGCTGCTCCGCCGCCGCCTCGTTGAGGACGGGGTGGTTGTAGCCGTGCACCGCCGACCACCACGACGACATGCCGTCGATCAGCTCGGTCCGGCCGTGGGCGGGACCGGCGAGCCGCAGCCGGACCCCCGACGCGGACTCCACGACGAGCGGTTCGGCGCGGCCCGGCATCGGACCGTACGGATGCCAGACGTGCTCCCGGTCCAGACGCAGGAGCTCGGCGGGGGAGAGGTGCTCAGGCATTGGGCGCCACGTCGGTGCCCGCACCCCGGCGACGTACCGACACGAGATCCGTACGGGCCCCGGCCACGGCATCGGGCTCGCGCGCGGCGGGAACCGGTGCTCCCTCGTCGTCGCACACGGAATCGCCGCACACGGAACCGCAGCCGCCGCCGCCCCGGTGCTCCGGCAGCGTCGTCGTGTCCGTGCCCTCCACCTCGAAGCCCGCGTCCGCGATCATCTCCAGGTCCGCCTGGCCCGCCTGGCCCTCGCTGGTCAGGTAGTCGCCCAGGAAGATGGAGTTGACCAGGTGCAGGGCGAGCGGCTGCATCGTCCGCAGATGCACCTCGCGACCGCCGGCGAGCCGTACCTCCACGTCGGGGCAGACGAACCGGACCATCGCCAGGATGCGCAGCGCCCGCTGCGGGGTGAGGTTCCACTCCTTGGCGAGCGGCGTCCCCTCGAACGGGATGAGGAAGTTGACCGGCACCGAGTCCGGGTCCAGCTCGCGCAGCGCGTAGACGACGTCGACCAGGTCCGCGTCGGACTCGCCCATGCCCGCGATCAGGCCCGAGCACGCGGACAGGCCCGCCGCCTGCGCCTGCTGGACGGTCTCGACGCGGTCCGCGTAGGTGTGCGTGGTGGTGATGTCGCCGTACGTCGACTCCGACGTGTTGAGGTTGTGGTTGTACGCGTCGGCGCCCGCGGACCGCAGCCGCTCCGCCTGGCCGTCCGACAGCAGGCCGAGACAGGCGCAGACCTCGACGCCCTCGTTGGCCTCCTTGATCGCCTCGATGGTCTTCGAGACCCGGTCCACGTCCTTGTCCGTGGGGCCGCGCCCGCTCGCCACCAGGCAGACCCGCTTCGCGCCGCCCGCGACACCGGCCGCCGCGGCCTGCGACGCCTCGTCCGCCTTCAGCCAGGTGTACTTCAGGATCTCGGCCTTGGAGCCGAGCCGCTGCGAGCAGTACGAGCAGTCCTCGGGGCAGAGCCCCGACTTGAGGTTGACGAGGTAGTTGAGCTTCACCCGCCGCCCGAACCACTGGCGGCGCACCTTGCCGGCCGCGGCCACCACGTCGAGCAGTTCGTCGTCGGTCGTCGCCAGGACGGCGAGCGCTTCTTCGCGGGTCGGCAGCTCGCGCCGAAGCCCCTTCTCCACCAGTGTGTTCAGCAGGTCCATGAGCATGATCCTGACCTACGGCACGGCTCCGGGCCAAGGAGGATCCGGACAAGAGCACGGGTTGGAGGTGTGGGTATTGCCACACCCTGACGGGGATCCGGTCCGGCTAGTGTCTGTGGGCTGCCTACAAAGTGCTGCCCCATCGGAGGGTCCCCACCATGCCCGATCGCCCCGTGCCCGCGAACCCCTTCGACTGGATCGAGGAGGAGGCCGCCCGCCGTGCCGGAGCAGGTCTCGTCAGGACGCTGCGCCCGCGCCCCGCGGACAGCCCCGTCCTCGACCTCGCGAGCAACGACTACCTCGGACTGACCCGCCACCCGGAGACGGTCGGGGCCGCCGCCGACGCGGCGGAGCGCTGGGGCGCGGGTGCCACCGGGTCGCGGCTCGTCACCGGCAGCACCGACCTGCACGCCGAACTGGAGCGGGAACTCGCCGGGTTCACCGGCTTCGAGGCCGCCCTCGTGCTCTCCTCCGGCTACGCGGCCAATCTGGCCGCGCTCACCGCACTGACCGGCCGCGGATCCCTGATCGTCTCCGACGCGGGCAACCACGCTTCGATCGTCGACGGCTGCCGGCTGTCCCGCGCCGAGACCGCCGTGGTCCCGCACGCCGATCCGCAGGCGGTACGAAAGTCCCTCGACGGGCACGAAGGACGGGCGCTCGTGGTCACGGACTCCGTCTTCTCGGTGGACGGAGATGCCGCCCCGCTCGCCGAACTCGCGGTCGTGGCAAGGGAGTTCGGTGCAGCCCTGCTCGTCGACGACGCACACGGGCTCGGTGTGCTCGGCGCAGGCGGGCGCGGCGCCCTGTACGCAGCGGGCCTCGCGGGCGCACCGGACGTCGTCGCGACCGTCACCCTGTCGAAGTCCCTCGGCAGCCAGGGCGGCGCGGTCCTCGGCCCGGCGCACGTCATCGACCACCTGGTCAACGCGGCCCGTACGTTCATCTTCGACACCGGACTCGCCCCCGCCGCCGCCGGAGCGGCCCTCGCGAGCCTGCGACTGCTGCGCCGCGAGCCCGGCCGGGCCGCCCGTGCGCGCGACGTGTCGGCCGCACTGCACCGGCAGTTGACCGCCGCGGGGCTCGCCGCGGTACGCCCGGACGCGGCCGTGGTCTCCGTCCGTGCCCCGTCGGCGCAGGCAGCTCTCCGGTGGGCGGCCGACTGCCGCACCGAAGGCCTCGGCGTCGGCTGCTTCCGGCCGCCTTCCGTCCCGGACGGCATCTCCCGGCTGCGGCTGACGGCCAGGGCCGATCTCACGGACGCGCAGATCGCGGCTGCGGTGGACACCATCGTCCGTACCGCACCCGCGTCCTGACGAGCCGTCGGTTCACCGTGTCGTGGTGCGTCACAGTGCTTCCGTGCGCACCGCGCCGACGAAGCGGGACCAGGCGTCGGCGCTGAAGAGAAGGGCGGGGCGGCTCACGCGCTTCGAGTCACGGACGGCCAGCAGGCCACCGAGGGCCGTCGCCGTCTCGACGCAGTTGTTCATGCCTGTGCTGCGGCTGCTGCGGCGCCACGCTGCGCCGTGCAACTGCAGGCTGGAAGGTACGTTCGCGAGGTGTGGGGACATGGTTCCTCCCTGCGCGGCGTTACCGGTATGGGGTTGTGGGTGAATCGCGGGTCAGCGGACGCCCGCGATCAGATCCAGCGAGTCCTTGTGTGCAAGAGCCTGGGCCTGGATCCGCTGGAAAGCGGTTGCGTACTGGGCGAGGTCTTCTTTCCGTTCCAAATAGAGGCTACTCGCCAAGTGGTCAATAACAACCACATCCAGATCAGCAATGTTCGGAAAGGAGAAGATAACGAAAGCCCCAGTGAGACCCGTGTGTGCACCCGCCTCAAAAGGCAACACTTGTAACTGCACATGAGGCAGCTCCGCCATCTCCAGCAGATGCCGCATCTGCTCCTTCATCACCCGCTCGCCGCCCACGGTCCTGCGCAGTACCGCCTCGTCCAGCACGGCACTCAGGGCCAGCGGCGAGGCCGCCCGCAGGACCTCCTGCCGGGCCAGGCGCACCTCCACCAGTGAATCGATCTTCCGCACCGGCAGCCCGGACAACGTTGCCCTCGTGACGGTCCGTGCGTAGTCCGGTGTCTGCAACAGCCCCGGAACCACCGAGGTTTCGAGGGTGCGCGCCGCGCACGCCTGCGATTCCAGACTGATGAAGTCCCGGTACTGGGGCGGCAGCAGACCCCGATAGGCGTGCCACCACTGGGTGCCCGACTCCCCGGACGTCTCGGCCAACGCCTCCAGGAGCGACCGCAGTTGGGGCTCTCGGACGTCGTACACCGAGAGCAGCAGTGCCACGTCCGCCGGCTTCACACCGCTGTGCCCGGTCTCGATCCGGCTGACCTTCGACTGGTGCCAGCCGGCGAGACGCGCGGCCTGCGGACTGGTGAGCCCTGCCCGGGCGCGCAGCCTGCGCAACTCTTCCCCGAGCTTGCGCCGGCGCACCGCGGGACCGTGTCGCATGACCGACTCCTATCGCGCGTTCCATGGCTCCCCGCCGGGGCCATTCTGCCGGTCATGTCCGGCCCTGCGTAGCAGAGTTCACTACATTGAGTGGCAGATATATGTATGTCTGGGAGGAACGCCACTTGTGGCGGCACCATGAGTGACACTCTGGCGCGGAACGAGTCCGGGGCCGCTCCCGCACGGATCCGCGTCCGAGTTCTGATCTCCGGCCCCGGTGGGAAAGGGACAACGTCGCCATGGCTGACCACCAGGAAGTATCCGTCACCCTGCCGAGCGATCCAGCTTCGGTTTCCACCGCCCGGAAGTACGTCACCGAAGTGCTGGCCGAATGGGGCCTGCCGGTGGATTCCGAGGTGGCCGACACCATTCGGCTGATCGTCTCGGAGCTGGCGACCAACGCCGTGCAGCACACCTTCGGCCAGTCGCCCACCTTCACGGTGGACGTCCAGCTGGAGCGGGACGAGCAGTTGCGCATCGGCGTCACCGACAGTCATCCGCGCTGGCCCCAGCGACTGCCCGCCGCCGTCCAGCAGGACAACGGGCGCGGCATGGTCATCATCCGCTCCCTCGCGGCGGAGTGCGGGGGCCGGCTGTCGGTCACGCCCACCGCGGAGGGCGGCAAGACGGTGTGGATCGCGCTCCCCTGGAGCGCACCGGTGCAGAGATAGGCGTACGGGCGGCGAAGGCGGCGGCGTGCCGGGGGGAAAGCCCCAACACGCCGCTGACTCAGTCGAATTGACCGACCGTCACCTCACCCGCCCGTACCACACGCTCTTCGACCAGATGCGCTCCAGTCGTACCACCGCACCCCGCCTCGGCGAGTGCCAGATCTTGTTGCTGCCCGCGTAGATGCCGACGTGGTAGACGCTGCGCCCGTGGTGGAAGAAGACCAGGTCCCCTCGCTTGCGTACCGAGGCGGAGATGTGCCGGGTCTTGTTGTACTGCGACTGCGCCGTGCGCGGCAGGCTCTTGCCCGCCCTCTTGAACGAGTACAGCGTCAGCCCCGAGCAGTCGAAGCGGTTCGGTCCTGCGGCCCCGTACTTGTACGGCGCACCACGCTTCGAGGCGGCGATCTGGAGCGCCTTCGTGGCGAGCGTCGCGGCCTCGGCCTCGGGAGCGGCTCCGGGAATCAGGATCGGGGCGCCCGCCACGGCGAGGGTGAGGGCCGATGCGATGGAGGCCCTGGCGATCAGCGACGGGACAGGTGCGTGCATGTGCGCGGTCATGCGCAACCCTTCGTCGACCAGACGTCCCGGCGGCGCCTGAGGTACGGCGCCGGTCAGGACCGCCCCGCCACGACGGCGGGGGCTTGTCGTCCCCCGGATCTTGACCCGGTGAACGCCTGGTTTCCGAGCGGGAAGGGGTGTTTGTGAGGCTCCTCACCACTGACCCGTTCGGGTGGACAAGGGCTGATCCGATCATCGGTGTCGGGTCGCGAGGAGGCCCGCACCAGCACCGGAACAGATCATTCCGATCGTGCTCCGGACGAACTGCGCAACTCGATCAGTGCGGACGGGGTAGACGTGACTGGGCCGAACGGGGGATGCGTCCTGGTGCGGGTGTGCCCGTCCGGGGGTGGCTCCCGATGATCAACTCGCCTGCTCCGGCGGCACGGTGAGACGTCCGGCCCGCCGCTCCCCGTCCAGTACGCGCAGCGCCCGCCCGAGCGTGGCCGGGTGGATACCGGTCTCGCCCCGCTCGTACATCAGGGTGAGTGCGTCGCGCAGTGCCGTCGCCCGGCCGACGAGCGCCTGTGCGGCGCGCAGGGCGCCGTAAGTGTCCGTACTGCGGGACGGGTTGATCCGTCCCAGTGAGTCGAGGACTTCCAGATAGCTGTCCAGGAAGTCGCATTCGGCCCGCGTCAGCGCGGGCAGCGGCGGCAGCTCCGGCGGCAGCATCCGCCCGCCTACCGGGGGGCGGGGGACAGGCCGGCGCGGCGGGTCTCGACGATCCGGTCCACCAGTCCGTACGCACGGGCGTCCTCGGCGTCGAGGATCCGCGTGCGGTCGAAGTCGGACTCGACCTGCTCGGCGGTCCTGCCCGTGTGCCGGGCCAGCATCCCCGCCGTCATCGAGCGCAGCCGCACCAGCTCCTGCGCCTGGATCTCCAGGTCGGAGGGCTGCCCCTGGGCGGGCTCGTCCAGGGCGGGCTGGCTGAGCGCGATCCGGGCGCCCGGCAGTGCGAGCCGCTTGCCGGGGCTGCCGGCCGCGAGGAGCACCGCTGCGGCGTCCAGGGCCTGGCCGAGGCAGATCGTCTCCACGTCGCAGGTCACGAACTGGAGGGTGTCGTAGATCGCCGACATCGCGGTGTACGAGCCGCCGGGGGAGTTGATGTAGAGCGAGATGTCCCGGTCGGGGGCGTCGTGCTCCAGGTACATGAACTGTGCCGCGATGTCGTTCGCCGACGCGTCGTCGACGGGGGTTCCGAGGAAGACGATCCGCTCGCCGAGCAGCTTCGAGTACGGATCGAGGGTGCGGGTCCCCGTGGAGGTGCGTTCGGTGAACGAGGGCAGGACGTAACGGGCGGACGGCTGGATCATGGCGCGCTCCCTCTGGCCGTGACCGGCCTGGCTCGGCCTGGTCTGGACTGCTCTTGCCGCGGCAGCGGAGGGCTGCCACCTCTGTAAAAAATGTACAGGACGTACGTTCAGTACGATGGTGAGCATGACCTACGAGATTCCGGTGACGCAAGCCCGCGCAGAGCTCGCCGACCTGATCAACCGCGTCGTGTACGGCGGGGAGCGGGTGGTCGTGACGCGTCACGGGAAGCCGCTCGTCGCACTGGTCTCCGCCGCTGACCTGGAGCGACTGGAGAGCGAGCCGGAGCAGGCCGAGGAGCAGGTGATCAGTTCGGTCTCGTCGATCGGCTCCCTGACGTCCGCTCCGGGCGAACGCCGGCGGTTCGGCATCGCCGCCGAATACCGGGGTGGGCACGGCGACGACGGAGTTAACGCGACCGAAACTCCGCGCAACTAGCCTCGTTGTGACGGTGCCTGACGGAAGAGTCCTGGTGAGGCCTTTGCATCCGCTTTGCTAGGTGGGTGATACACCTATGTCCGTCGTGGTGACCGCGACAGCCGGGCCGGGCGGCCCGGCGCGAGGACTGTGAGGTGTGGACCAAGTGCAGCTGACCCCGCACGAGCAGGAACGACTGCTCATCCATGTGGCCGCCGACGTGGCCGAGAAGCGCAGGGCGCGCGGGGTGAGGCTCAATCACCCCGAGTCGGTCGCCCTCATCACCTCGCACATCCTCGAAGGCGCGCGCGACGGCCACACCGTCGCCCAGCTCATGTCCTCGGGCCGCAAGGTGCTGCACCGCGACGAGGTCATGGACGGCATCCCCGAGATGATCCACGACGTACAGGTCGAGGCGACCTTCCCGGACGGCACCAAGCTCGTCACCGTGCACGAGCCCATCCAGTGACGGCGCTGCCGGCGCCCGGGGACCGCACGCCGATGGTCCCCGGCGAGATCCTGTACGCGGACGGGCCCGTCCTCCTCAACGAGGGCCGCCCCGTCACCCGCCTCACCGTCCTCAACGCCGCCGACCGGCCCGTCCAGGTCGGCTCCCACTACCACTTCGCCGAGGCCAACCCGGGCCTCGACTTCGACCGCACCGCCGCCCGCGGCCTGCGGCTGAACATCGCCGCCGGTACGGCCGTGCGCTTCGAGCCCGGCATCCCCGTCGACGTCGCACTCGTCCCCATCGGCGGCCGGCGCATCGTCGCAGGACTGCGCGGGGAGATTGGCGGTGCCCTCGATGTCTGAGTCCGTACGCACGGAGGGCTCCGCGCATCCCGGGATCGCCCGCGCGGTGTACGCCGACCTGTTCGGCCCCACCACCGGCGACCGCATCCGGCTCGCCGACACCGATCTGCTCGTCGAGATCGAGGAGGACCGCTCCGGCGGGCCGGGACTCGCGGGCGACGAGGCGGTGTTCGGCGGCGGCAAGGTCATCCGCGAATCCATGGGCCAGGCCCGTACGACCCGTGCCGAAGGCGCCCCGGACACGGTCGTCACCGGTGTCGTCGTCCTCGACCACTGGGGCATCGTCAAGGCAGACCTGGGCATCCGCGACGGCCGCATCACCGGCATCGGCAAAGCAGGGAATCCGGACACCATGGACGGCGTCCACCCCGACCTCGTCATCGGCCCCGAGACCGAGATCATCGCGGGCAACGGCCGGATCGTCACCGCCGGGGCCATCGACGCGCACGTCCACTTCATCTCGCCGACCGTCGTCGAGTCGGCGCTGTCCTGTGGCATCACCACCCTCGTCGGTGGCGGCACCGGACCCGCCGAGGGTTCCAAGGCGACCACGGTGACGCCCGGTGGCTGGCACCTGTCCCGGATGTTCGCCGCGCTGGAGCACTATCCGGTGAACATCGGACTGCTCGGCAAGGGCAACACCATGTCCCGCGAGGCCATGCACGCCCAGCTCCGGGGCGGCGCACTCGGTTTCAAGATCCACGAGGACTGGGGCGCGACCCCCGCCGTCATCGACGCCTGCCTGAGCGTCTGCGACGAGACGGGCGCCCAACTGGCCATCCACACCGACACGTTGAACGAGGCCGGGTTCGTCGGCGACACCCTCGCCGCCATCGCGGGCCGCACCATCCACGCGTACCACACCGAGGGTGCGGGCGGCGGACACGCGCCGGACATCATCACGGTCGTCTCCGAGCCGTACGTCCTGCCCAGCTCGACCAACCCCACCCGGCCGCACACCCTCAACACGCTCGACGAACACCTCGACATGCTGATGGTCTGCCACCACCTCAACCCGGCGGTGCCGGAGGACCTGGCGTTCGCGGAATCCCGCATCAGGCCCTCCACCATCGCGGCCGAGGACATCCTGCACGACCTCGGCGCGATCTCGATCATCTCCTCGGACTCGCAGGCGATGGGCCGGGTCGGCGAGGTGATCCTGCGGACCTGGCAGACCGCCCACGTGATGAAGAAGCGGCGCGGCTCCCTGCCGGGCGACGGGCGCGCGGACAACCACCGGGCACGTCGCTATGTCGCCAAGTACACGATCAACCCGGCCGTCGCCCAGGGGCTCGCCCACGAGATCGGCTCGGTCGAGACCGGCAAGCTGGCCGACCTCGTCCTCTGGGAGCCCGCCTTCTTCGGCGTCAAACCGCTGCTCGTGCTCAAGGGCGGCCAGATCGCCTACGCGCAGATGGGCGACGCCAACGCGTCGATCCCCACTCCGCAACCGGTCCTGCCCCGGCCGATGTTCGGCGCGATCGGGCGAGCCCCGGCCGCGAACTCCTTCAACTTCGTCGCCGAGGCGGCGATCGAGGACGGCCTCGCGGAGCGGATGGGTGAGCGCTTCGGCGTCGGCAAGTCCTTCGTGCCGATCACCAGCACCCGGGGGGTCACCAAGGCGGACATGCGGGAGAACGACGCGATGCCGCGCGTCGAGGTCGACGCGGACACCTTCACGGTGACCATCGACGGCGACCCGGTGGACCCGGCCCCGGCGGCCGAACTGCCCATGGCCCAGCGCTACTTCCTCTTCTGAGGGGCGCCGCGACATGGACCGAACGGCTGTACGCACGCCTCCTTCGACACGAACGGCCCCCGACCCGGCCGTACCCCCGCCCACGGCTGCCCCGGTGGCCGCAGAGTCGCACGCGCAGGTCGTACGGGACGGCGACTCCGCGCCCGCCCCAGCTCCCCGCAGGCCCGCTCCCGGGGCCCGTGCCGCTCTTCTCGTGCTTGCCGACGGGCGGTTCCCCGCCGGGGGACACGCGCACTCCGGCGGGGCGGAGGCCGCGGTGAAGGCGGGACGGATCCGGGACCACCGGGACCTCGCCGCGTTCTGCCGCGGGAGGCTGCACACCGCGGGGCTCACCACCGCAGCCCTGGCCGCGGCAGCCGCGCTCGGGCTCGACCCGCTCGACCTCGACGGGGCCGCCGACGCCAGGACCCCTTCACCCGCCCTGCGTGCCACCGCCCGCAAGCTCGGCCGGCAGATGATGCGGGCCGCCCGCGCCACCTGGCCCTGTCCCGAGCTGGACGCGCTCGCCGCCGCCCGGCCGCGCGGAGTGCACCAGCCCGTCGTCCTCGGCCTCGCGGCCCGCTCCGCCGGGCTCGGGCCCGAGGACGCCGCGCACTGTGCCGCGTACGAGAGCGTCAGCGGGGCCGCCACCGCGGTCGTACGGCTGCTGAGCCTGGACCCGTTCGAAGCCACGGGCGTACTTGCGCGGCTCGCCCCCGAGCTGGACCTGGTCGCCGAGCGCGCGGCGCTGGCGGCGTACGAGGGCATCGACGCCCTGCCCGCCGCCTCCGCCCCTCTGCTCGACATCACGGCGGAGGCACACGCGGCCTGGCCCGTACGCCTCTTCGCGTCGTAACACCCGTACGAAACGCAGCACCCGCAGTTCCCGTACGAAACGCAGCACCCGCAGCACCAGCAGGAAACGCAGCACTCGCAGGAAAACGCGGGAACGCAAGAATCAAGGAGCCGGACCATGCACCTCGACCACGACCACTCCTCCGCCACCGCCGTCAGCGCCGACGCCCACCGCCCCGACGGAACCCGGCGCGCCCTGCGCATCGGGCTCGGCGGGCCCGTCGGGTCCGGCAAGACCGCGACCGTCGCCGCGCTCTGCCGCGAGCTGCGCGACACCTTCTCCCTCGCCGTCGTCACCAACGACATCTACACCCGCGAGGACGCCGAATTCCTGTTGCGCAACGCGGTGTTGCCGCCCGAGCGCATCCAGGCCGTCGAGACCGGCGCCTGCCCGCACACCGCGATCCGCGACGACATCTCCGCGAACCTCGAAGCCGTGGAGGACCTGGAGGACGCGGTCGGCCCGCTCGATCTGATCCTCGTCGAGTCCGGCGGCGACAACCTCACCGCCACCTTCTCCAAGGGCCTCGTCGACGCGCAGGTATTCGTCATCGACGTGGCGGGCGGCGACGACATCCCCCGCAAGGGTGGGCCCGGCGTCACCACCGCGGACCTCCTCGTCGTCAACAAGACGGACCTCGCGCCGTACGTCGGCTCCGACCTGGGGCGGATGGCCCGCGACGCGAAGGAGCAGCGCGGTGAACTCCCCGTCGTCTTCACGTCGTTGACCTCGGGCGAGGGTGTCGGGCCGATCGCGGACTGGGTGCGCGCCCAGCTCGCCGGCTGGACCGGGCCCGCCCGTACCGCATGAGCCTGCGTGCCACCGCCCGGATCGTCGCCGCTCCCGGCGGCCGGCTTCCGGTCCTGGAGAGCGACGGGCCGCTCGCCCTGCGCCGTACGAGATCCGCGGAAGGACCCGGCAGCAGCAGGGTCACCGTCGTCGGCGCCATGAGCGCACCGCTCGGCGGCGACCGTCTCGCCGTCGAGGCGGAGGTCCTGGACGGTGCCCGGCTGACCGTCGACGCGGCTGCCGCCACCGTCGCCCTGCCCGGACGCACCCTCGAAACCGCCCACTACGACGTCCGGCTGACGGTGGGTCAGGAAGCGGAGCTGCGCTGGCTGCCGGAGCAGCTGATCTCCGCGTGCGGCAGCGACCTGCGGATGACCACCCGGGTCGCACTCGCCCCCAGCGCCCGCCTGGTGCTCCGCGAGGAGCAGGTGCTGGGCCGCCACGGCGAGTCCACCGGCACCCTCGTCACCCGCCTCACGGTCCACCGCGGCGGACGCCCGCTCTTCGACCAGGAGCTCGCCTACGGTCCGGGCGCACCGGGCGGCTGGGACGGCGGCGCGGTCCTCGGGGGCCACCGGGCGGCCGGTCAACTCCTGGTGGTGGACGAGCAGTTGGCGCATCCTGACCCGCAGCCCCGGCTGCTCGGCGGGACCGCGGTGCTGACGCCTCTCGCCGGACCCGCCGTACTCGTGACGGCGGTGGCGCCGGACGCCAGGCAACTGCGCCTGATCCTGGACGGCGTGCTGGAGTCACCGGCGGTCGCCCGCGCGTCCGCCGTCCGGAGCACGTGAAATGCGCCGAGTCCGCGCCGAGCAGGCGCAGTACCGCTGAGCGGGACATCTCGCACCGGTTATTGGTTCGGCAAAGAAACACCAGTACGGTCTGGTCGCGGCATCCCTCCGGGCGGAAGGATGCCGCCCACACCCGTTTCCGGGGACTAGAGGAAACTCACAGGGGGAGGTCCACTTGCGACGCACCGCAGTGCTCGGCTCGGCCGGCACACTGCTCGCGGGCACGCTCATAGCGGGCGCGATGGCCGCACCGGCCGCGACCGCCGATGACGTACAGGGAAAGTCTGCACAAGGGCAGCAGCAGGACTCCAGCAGCAGCCAGTACGGCCGGAGTTCGGAAGCCCACGGCGTGAAGGTGGCGGCCGACCGGGCAGCCAGGCACGGCATCGCCTGGAAGGACTGCCCGGCCGACTGGGGGCTGGAGAAGCCCATCAAGTGTGGCTACGTCACGGTCCCGCTGGACTACAAGAAGCCGTACGGCAGACAGATCCAGATCGCCGTCGACAAGATCGCCAACACCGGCTCCAAGGAGGACCGACAGGGCTCCCTGGTCTACAACCCGGGCGGGCCGGGCGGCTCCGGCCTCAAGTTCCCGCGCCGGGTCGTCACCAAGAACACGATCTGGGCGGGCGCCGCCAAGGCGTACGACCTGGTGGGCTTCGACCCGCGGGGAGTCGGCAAGTCGACCCCCATCTCCTGCGTCGACCCGCAGGAGTACATCAAGGCGCCGAAGGCCGACCCGGTGCCCGACAGCGAGGCCGACAAGCGCGCCCAGCGCAAGCTCGCCGCCGAGTACGCGGCCGGCTGCAAGGAGCGCAGCGGCTGGATGCTGCCGCACATGACCACCCCCAACACGGCACGCGACCTGGACGTCATCAGGGCCGCGCTCGGTGACAAGAAGCTCAACTTCCTGGGCGTCTCGTACGGCACCTACCTGGGCGCCGTCTACGGCACGCTCTTCCCGACGCACGTGCGCCGGATGGTCCTCGACAGCGTCGTGAACCCGTCCACGAAGAAGATCTGGTACGAGGTCAACCTCGACCAGGACATTGCCTTCGAGACCCGCTGGAACGACTGGATGGCGTGGGTCGCCAAGAACGACGCGACCTACCACATCGGCGACACCGTCGAGAAGGTCCGGCAGCAGTGGGAGAAGCTGCGTGCCACGGCCAAGAAGAACCCCATCGGCGGACTCGTCGGCCCGCAGGAACTGATCATCTACTTCCAGGGTGCGCCGTACTACGACTCCTCCTGGGCGCCGGTCGCCTCGGTCTGGAGCAAGTACCTCGCGGGTGACACGGCGACCCTCGTGGCGAAGGCCGGTCCGCACCCGGAGGACACCGCGGGGAACATCGCCTCGGAGAACTCCAACGCGGTCTACACGGCGGTCGAGTGCGCGGACGCCAAGTGGCCGACCAGCTGGAACAAGTGGAACCGGGACAACACCCGGCTGCACGAGAAGTACCCGTTCCTCACCTGGTCCAACGCCTGGATGAACCTTCCCTGCGCCACTTGGGGAGCCCCGCAGCAGCACGCCACGGAGGTGAGGACCGGCAAGGGTCTGCCGCCGGTGCTGATCGCCCAGTCCACCCGGGACGCGGCCACGCCGTACGCCGGTGCGGTCGAACTGCACAAGCGCTTCAAGGGCTCGCGCCTGATCACCGAGCGCGACGCGGGCTCGCACGGCATCACCAACCTGGAGAACCCGTGCCTCAACGGCAGGGTGGAGGCCTACCTGCTCAGTGGCAAGCTGGACAGCAGTGACGTGACGTGCGCCCCGCACGCCACGCCCAAGCCCTAACTCCGGACCGGCGAAAGCCGCCCGAACCGGGGGCGGCCGGTGCTCTCCCACCGGCCGTCCCCTGCACGGTGTCCTCCTGCACGGCGTCCCCGTGCCCGGTGCCGAGGGTCTGCTCGGTGCCGATGGCCTGTTTGATGCCGCGGGCTTGCTCGGTGCCGCGGACTCGCTCGGTACCGCGAGCTCGCTCAGTGCCGAAGGCGGGGGAACTTCCGTCCCTGCGCGGCCTGTTCGGCCTTCACGTCGGCCGCGTACCGGTCGACGTACTCCTGGCCGGACAGGTTCAGGATCGCGTACATGATCTCGTCGGTGACGGCCCGCAGCGCCGCCTTCTCGTTCTCCATGCCCGCGAACCGTGAGAAGTCCAGCGGCTCCCCGAACCGGATCGTCACCCGCTTGACCTTCGGGATCTTCCGCCCCGGCGGCTGGATCTCGAACGTCCCGACCATCGCGCACGGCACCACAGGCGCCCCCGCCCTGATCGCCATCACCGCGACCCCGACCTTCCCCTTGTACAGCCGCCCGTCGTGCGACCGCGTCCCCTCCGGGTAGATCCCCAGCAACTCGTCCTTCGCGAGCACCCCGAGCCCCTCCCGCACGGCCGCCTTCCCGGCCTCCTTGCCCGACCTGTCCACCGGAATCTGCCCCGCACTGCGGAAGAACGCGGCCGTCAGCCGCCCCTTCAGGCCGGGCCCGGTGAAGTACTCCGCCTTGGCAAGGAAGGTGATCCTCCGCTTCAGTACGGCGGGCATCAGGAAGTGGTCCGAGAACGACAGGTGATTGCCCGCGACGATCGCCGCCCCGTCCGCGGGAATGTGCCGCAGCCCTTCGATCCGGGGCCGGAACAGCAGTCTCAACAGCGGTCCGAGGACGACGTGTTTGAGCACGTAGTAGAACACCCGGTTGCTCCCTAGGGTGACGGACCGCCTCGTGAGCTGTCCTGTGCTGGTCAGGGCTTGATTCGGGGGCGCTCAGTGTAGGGGCAGGGCCCGTCCCGCGTCAGTACGCCCGGTCGTGGCGGGAGGGCCGGGTGCGGAGGAAGCGCTCGGTGCGGGCGGCCAGAGTGGTCAGGAGGGAGTTGAGCGCGATGAAGAGGGCGGCGACCACGGTCAGGCAGGCGATGGTGTTGGCCCCGTAGTTGGCGGCGATCAGCCTCGCCTGGTGCAGCAGTTCGCCGAAGCCGAGCATCTCGCTGCCCAGCGCGGTGTCCTTGACCACGACCACCAGCTGGCTCGCCAGGGCCGGCAGCATCGCGGTGACCGCCTGGGGGAGCAGCACCAGGGCCATGACCTGGTACTCGCGCATACCGACCGCTCTGGCGGCGTCCGCCTGCCCCGAGGGCAGCGCGAGGATTCCCGCCCGGACGATCTCGGCGAGGACGGCTGCGTTGAAGAGGACGAGCCCGGTGACCACCGCGTAGAAGGGGCGGGTGTCGGGGGAGACGTCGCTGAAGCGCGCGTACGCCTCGTTGGCCAGCAGCATCAGCAGCAGAACCGGGACGGCCCGCAGGAGGTCGGTCAGGGAACCCGTCGTGCGGCGCAGCCAGCCGCGGGAGGAGAGCCGGGCCACGGCGAGGAGCGCGCCCAGGGGCAGGCTCAGGGACATGGCCAGCGCGGAAGCCTCGGCGGTGGTGCGCAGGCCAGGCAGCAGGAACTGGGTCCACACCCGTACGTCCGTGACGAAGGGGCTCCACTTGTCGGCGTCGAGCTGATGGCGCCCGGCCATCTTGTACGTCACCCACGCCAGCCCCAGGACCAGGACGAGCACGAAGGCGACGGCGAACCACGCATGCCGACGACGGGCCCGCGGACCGGGGGAGTCGTACAGCGGCGGCAGCCCGCTCACGGCCCCGCCTCCCGCGACCGCGACCCGTTCATCGCCGTACCGCCACCCGTCGGCCCACCAGGTTCAGCAGCAGGCCCACGGGCAGGGTGAGGCAGACGAATCCCAGGGCGAAGACGCCGAAGACGGCGAACATCACGTCGGCCTCGTTCTCGATCATCTCCTTCATGAGGAGTGCGGCCTCGGCCACTCCGATCGCGGCGGCCACCGTGGTGTTCTTGGTCAGCGACATCAGCACGGTGGCCAGCGGGACCACCACACTGCGGAACGCCTGCGGGAACACCACGCACACCAGGACCTGCGGAAGGCTCAGTCCGAGCGCGCGGGCGGCCTCGGTCTGTCCGGCGTCCACGCTGTTGATGCCCGAGCGCAACGACTCGCAGACGAACGTCGCCGTGTACGCCGCGAGCGCGAGCACGGCGAGCCGGAAACCCGACTCCTTGGCCGTCGCCCCGCCCAGAGCCACGCCCAGCGTCTGGTGGAGGCCCAGCGAGGCGGCCACGACGATGACGGTCAGGGGCGTGTTGCGGACGACCGTCACGTACCCGGCGGCGAACAGCCGCATCACCGGTACGGGACTGACCCGCAGGGCCGCCAGCACCGTGCCCCAGACGAGCGCCCCGGCCGCGGACCAGAGCGCGAGCCGCACCGTCACCGCGAACGCGCCCAGCACGTCGTAGCGCTGCGGGTCGAGGAACCCGGACACGCCGCGACCTCAGCCCGATCCGCCGGTCCCGCCCGCATCACCCGGATCGCCGGTCTCGTCGATCTTCGGTGCCTTCTCGGGGACGTAACCGCCGGGACCGAAGTGGGCGCGCACGGCCTTCTTCCACGAGCCGTCGGACACCATCGCGGCGAGCGCCCGGTTGACGTCGCGGCGCAGCGCGACGTCCTCCTTGGCGATCCCCACGCCGTAGCGTTCGTCGCTCAGCCTGAGCCCGGCGAGCCGGAATTTACCCCGGTGCTGCTCCTGGCCCGCGAATCCGGCCAGGATCGAGTCGTCGTTGGTCAAGGCGTCGACGGCCTTGTTCTCCAGGCC
>NZ_JBSGZD010000038.1:0-41742 GCF_053610825.1 Streptomyces sp. NPDC054863
CTTCTCGTACGTACGGAATCTGTACGTACGGAATTCGTAGGTACGGAAGAGCTCAGAGCTTGCGCAGCGACAGTCGCTGGACCTTGTGGTCCGGGCCCTTGCGGACGACCAGGGTGGCGCGGCCCCGGGTGGGGGCGACGTTCTCCAGGAGGTTGGGGCGGTTGATGGTGCGCCAGGTGTTGCGGGCGTAGTCGAGGGCTTCTTCCTCGGAGACCTGGGTGTACTTGCGGAAGTACGAGAACGGGTTCTGGAAGGCGGTCGCGCGCAGCTTGCGGAACCGGTTGAGGTACCACTGCTCGATGTCCTCGGCGCGGGCGTCGACGTACACCGAGAAGTCGAAGTAGTCGGCGAGGCCGACGCGGGTCTTGCCGTCGCTGCCCGGCAGGGCCGGCTGGAGGACGTTGAGGCCCTCGACGATCAGGATGTCCGGGCGGTGCACGGTGAGACGCTCGCCGGGGACGATGTCGTAGATCAGGTGGGAGTAGACGGGGGCGGTGACCTCGTCCTTCCCGGCCTTCACGTCGGCGACGAAGCGGGTCAGGGCGCGGCGGTCGTACGACTCGGGGAAGCCTTTGCGGGCCATCAGGCCGCGCTTCTCCAGCTCCTTCATCGGGTAGAGGAAGCCGTCGGTGGTGACCAGCTCCACGCGCGGGTGCTCCGGCCAGCGGGCCAGGAGGGCCTGGAGGAGGCGGGCCACGGTGGACTTGCCGACGGCGACGCTGCCCGCGACCCCTATGACGAAGGGGGTGCCGCGCTGGGTGCCGTTCTCGCCGAGGAAGGTGTTGAGGGCACTTCGCAGGTTTCCGGTGGCGCCCACATAGAGGTTGAGGAGGCGGGACAGCGGGAGGTAGATGTCGCGCACCTCGTCGAGGTCGATGACGTCGCCCAGACCTCGCAGCCGCTCGACCTCCTCCGCGGTGAGGGGCAGCGGCGTCTTCTCGCGCAGGGCGCTCCACTCCGTGCGGGTGAGGTCCAGGTACGGGGAGGACTCGGCCCGGCGAGGGGAGCAACGCGTCGGCGAAGTGATCACACAGTCCATTGTCGGGGGTGGGGCCGCCATGTCGCCGGTCGGGCGGGGTGGGGTGGGTCACGTGGGGGACGGGGTTGTACGGGGCCCGGTCTCGATCGGGGCGAGGTGGCGTTGCGTGACGGTCACGATCTTGGCTGCGGTGTGCCTGACGTGGGAATTCGGTGTTCTTGGCGAGGAGCGGGCCTTACATTCCTTGGGCACCACAGAATCCGCGTGGCCGGTAACAGGCAACTGTGCGCGGGGGGAGCACCGTTCGCCGTTTTCGTACCGCTCGGAGGATTACTTTCATGCGTCGCACCGATCTTCGTCGTACCGCTGTCGCTGCCGTGGCCGCGGCTTCGCTGACCCTGCTGGTCGGGGCCTGCGGGGCGGACAAGCCTGCCCCGGACGCTCCGGCCGCGGGCGCTTCCGGCAAGCAGGAGGAGCCCGGCAAGAAGGAGGAGCCCGCGGCGAAGGCGCTGTCGGCTGCCGAGCTGGAGAAGGTCGCCCTCGTGGAGGGTGACCTGGCCACCCACATGGTGCAGAAGGGCACGAAGGCCGACGAGGTCCCGGACGGCGCGGTCAAGGTGGACAAGCCGGAGTGCAAGCTGCTCGGCGACGCCATGGCGGCGGCTCCGATGGGGAAGCCGGTGGCCCACCTGCTGCGCAAGGCCATCGAGAAGCCCGCGAAGATGAAGGTGGACCCGACCGCGTCGGCCGAGGAGAAGGCCAAGGCCGGACTGAACGCGATGACCCAGCCGGTCACGGCGGAGCGGCTCGCCTCGTACGAGGGCAAGGGTGCCCAGGAGGCGTTCGCGAGCCTCAACAAGGCGGGTCAGGCCTGTGGGGGCGGCTTCAACGGCGACCAGGCCGGCGAGAAGGTCAAGATCACCAAGGTGCTCGCGGACACGGTGACCGGCGGCGACGAGGCACAGGGCTGGACGGTCACGATGGACGGCGAGGGCACCGAGGTCGTCATGAAGCTCGCGGCCGTGCGCAAGGGCGGCACGCTCGCCACCTTCTACACGATCAGCCTGGGCGGCACGGTCAAGGCGCAGCCGACGGGTGTCATCGAGGCGCAGCTGAAGAAGCTCGGCTGACCGTTTCTTCTTCTTCGCGTACGCACCCTGCTTCTTCGCGTACGAACCCCGCTCCGGCCGCCGTGCCGGGGCGGGGTTTTTCGTGTCCGTGGGTTCGTGGTGCCGTACGCCGACCATCTGGTCCGGGTGCCGCGTACGCCTACGCTTCTCCAGTCGCTGGTCACCACGGCGCCGTTGCAGGTCTTCGCCTGCGAGCCGGCCGCGGCGCGGGGCAACGAGGTGGACCGGCCGAGGAACCTCGCGAAGTCTGTGACGGTGGAGTGAGTCGGAGCGATTCGGAGCGATTCGGAGTGAGCTGGAGTGAGTAAGTGATTGTTGGGGTCGGGATCGATGTCGCCGAGATCGAGCGGTTCGGGGCGGCGCTGGCGCGTACGCCGCAGATGGCCGAACGCCTCTTCGTGGAGCGGGAGTTGATGCTGCCGAGCGGGGAACGGCGGGGGATCGCCTCGCTGGCGGCGAGGTTCGCGGCCAAGGAGGCCCTGGCGAAGGCGCTGGGAGCGCCGGCGGGACTGCTGTGGACGGACGCGGAGGTGTACGTCGAGGAGACGGGGCAGCCCCGGCTGCGGGTCTCGGGGTCCGTGGCCGCGCGGGCCGAGGCGCTCGGGGTGCGGTCGTGGCACGTGTCGCTCAGCCATGACGCGGGGGTGGCTTCGGCGGTGGTGATCGCGGAGGGGTAGGGGCAGACTCGGTGGCATGCGTACCGCACACAGCGTCGAGACCGTCAGGGCCGTCGAGCGGGAGGCCATGGCCAGGCTTCCGGAGGGCACGCTGATGCAGCGCGCCGCCGCCGGACTGGCCGCCGCCTGCGCCGATCTGCTGGACAGGCGGGTGTACGGGGCGAGGGTCGTGCTGCTCGTCGGCAGCGGCGACAACGGAGGCGACGCCCTCTACGCCGGGGCGCGGCTCGCCCGGCGCGGTGCCGGAGTGACTGCCGTACTGGTCGATGCGCGGCAGCGGGCGCACGCGGGCGGGATCGCGGCACTGCGGGCCGCCGGGGGACGGATCGTGGCAGGACCGCATGAGGCGCACGGGGTGCGCGGGGCGGGTGCTGCGGGATTGGCTGCGGGTGGTGCGGGGTCCGCCGCGTTCGTGGCGCTCGGCCGGGCCCATCTGGTCATGGACGCCATCACCGGCATCGGCGGACGGGGCGGGCTGCGCGCGGAGGTGGTGCCGCTGGTGCGGGCCGCCGAGGCCGCCGCGGCGGTGCTGGTGGCGGTGGACCTGCCGAGCGGGATCGACGCCGACAGCGGGCGGATCGAGGGCGAGTGCGTACGGGCCGACGTGACCGTGACCTTCGGGACGTACAAACCGGGGCTGCTGATCGACCCGGCGAAGGAACGGGCCGGCGTGCTGCGGTTCGTCGACCTCGGGCTGGAGACCGGTGGGACGCCCGCCGACGTGGAGGCGCTCCAGCATGCCGAGGTGGCGGGCCTGTTGCCCGTACCGGCTGCGGAGAGCGACAAGTACCGGCGGGGTGTGGTCGGGATCGTCGCCGGATCGGCGCGCTACCCGGGGGCCGCCGTGCTCGCGGTGGCGGGGGCGCTGCGCGGCGGCGCCGGTGCGGTGCGGTACGTCGGCCGGGGCGGCGCCGCGGTGCTGGCGCGGTTTCCCGAGGTGCTGGTGAGCGACGGGGCGCCCGGGGACGCGGGGCGGGTGCAGGCGTGGGTCGTCGGGCCGGGACTGGACGACCGTACGAAGGACGTGCTGGCAGACGTTCTGGAGTCCGACGCGCCGGTACTGGTCGACGCGGACGGGCTGCGGGCGCTCGACCCGGAGGCGGTACGGAGCCGGACCGCGCCCACCGTGCTGACGCCGCACGCGGGGGAGGCGGCGGCGCTGCTGGGTGTGGCGCGGGCGGAGGTGGAGGCCGAACGGCTGGACTCCGTAAGGAAGTTGGCGGTCAAGTACGGAGCGACGGTCCTGCTCAAGGGCTCGACCACGCTCGTCGCGCCGCCCGACGGGGTACGGCCGGTACGGGTCAACCCCACGGGGACGGGCTGGCTGGCGACGGCAGGCAGCGGGGACGTGCTGTCGGGGCTGACGGGCGCATTGCTGGCGGCCGGCCTGGGAGCGGTCGACGCCGCCTCGGTGGGCGCGTACCTGCACGGCCTTGCGGGACGCAGGGCGGCCCGGGGGGCGCCGGTGGGGGCGGGAGACG
Organism: Streptomyces sp. NPDC054863; assembly: GCF_053610825.1. Taxonomy (NCBI): domain Bacteria; kingdom Bacillati; phylum Actinomycetota; class Actinomycetes; order Kitasatosporales; family Streptomycetaceae; genus Streptomyces; species Streptomyces sp. NPDC054863. Next base: position 4,268 of record NZ_JBSGZD010000038.1, read on the forward strand.
TGGCGGGGGAGATCGCGGGGGCTTGGCGGGACGTGAGGGGCGTGGGGGCTGTGGGGCGATGAGGGGTGTGGGGGGCATGGGGGGCATGGGGGACGCCGGGGTCGGGTCGGGAGGTGAGTGAGTCCGGGAGGTGAGTGAGCACTGGGGCGGCCCTCTCGGGAGCCGCCCCGGCGGGGGTGAGGTCCTTTGGGAACTGCCCCGGCGGGGTCAGGTCCTTGGGAACTGTCCCGGCGGGGTCAGGTCCCTCGGGAACCGCCCCAGCGGGGGGGGCAGGCCCTTGGAGAACCGCCCCGGCGGGGGGGCAGGCCCCTCGGGAACCTCCCCAGTGGGGGTCAGGCCCCTCGGGGAACCTCCCCGGCGGGGGGAGGCCCTTTGGGAACCTCCCCGGCGGGGGCAGGCCCCTCGGGAACCTCCCCGGCGGGGGCAGGCCCTCGGGGACCGCCCCGGCGGGGGGCAGGTCCCTCGGGGAGCCGCCTCAGTGTCGTCAGCTCCGCTGTCCGGGTGGGGTGAGTGGGGTGTTCAGGTCCCATTCCACCGGGATGTTCTCGCCGCCGAAGCCCTTGATGACGAGCTCGTCGTCGGTGAGGCGGCGGCCGTTGTCGTGCGAGGTCAGGGCGCGTACGTTCGTGCCCGGCTTGGCGCCCCAGACGTAGACCCTGCTGCCGACGCCGAGCTTGTTCCAGAGGCGTGCCGCGTCGTGCACGTACAGGTTGACGCAACCGCCGGAACCCGCCTCGAAGAGGTCGCCGTGCGTGCCGTGCAGCGCCTGCCCGCCGCTGAAGAACTGGCTGTACGGCATGGGGGCGTTGTTGTAGATGGTGGAGAAGTGGTTCTTGTGCTTCCAGTAGATCCGGTGCCAGCCGGTACGCGTCTCCAGCCCGCGGATGCCGCTGCGGATCGGCACCGGGGCGAAGGTGACCTTCCGTCCCACCTGCACCCAGAGGAGCTGGCGCGGCAGGTCCACGCAGGTGACGGAGTAGCCGTAGCGGATCGGGCACTTGCCCGCCGCGTTCGGGTTCTTGCGGGCCTCGCGGACCAGCAGCAGGCCGTGCGTCTTCGCGGTGGCGCGGCCGTCCGCCGGGTCGATGTTCAGCTGCCGCTGGAGCTTGCGGATGGCGATGCAGTCGGCCACCGACTGCTTGCCGTCGACCTTGAGGCGGAGCTTGCGCTCCAGTTCCTTCTGGTACGGACCGGTGGGCGCGGTACACGGTGGCTCGGGTGCACCAGGGGCAGCGAACGCACCGGGCGTGGCAAGCACATCGGCCGCAGCAAGCGCACCGGGCGCACCAGGGACAGCGGTCGGCACGGCGGCCGAGGCCGACGAAACGGGGACGACGGCCGCCGTCACCGCCACGGCGACGAGGCCGGCCAGAGCGGGTATGCGGGCGAGGTGGGCGCGTTTCATGGTTCCTCAGCTCCTTGAGCGTGCGGCGGGCCCGAGGAAACGAGCCCGCCCGTGGAGTCCATCGGGCGGCCCGCGCGCCCGGCGCGCCACGCACGGCCTGCCGCGCGGGTGACAGCGCAGGCCAAATGTGTGACGTGCGGTGATTTCACGCATACGCGGCGGTGGGCGGTGCCGGTCGCCGGGACGCTCCCCCGCACCGCCTCGACGGGCCCTGTCGTAGCCCTCTGCGAGACTGGGGGCGCGATGACCGTGAAGACCGAGAGCGTGATGAGCCAGGCGATGACCCAGTCGACGACGCGGGCGAGGGCCCGGGCCCCGATGCGCGCGCGTGCGGAGATCGATCTTGCCGCCCTGCGCGCCAACGTCCGGTCCCTGCGCGAGCGTGCCCCGCACGCCGCACTGATGGCCGTCGTGAAGTCGGACGCGTACGGGCACGGCGCGCTGCCGTGCGCCCGCGCCGCCCTCCAGGCCGGTGCGACCTGGCTCGGCACCGCCACCCCGCAGGAGGCGCTCGCCCTGCGCGCCGGCGGGATCACCCCGGCCGACGCGCGCGTCATGTGCTGGCTGTGGACCCCGGGCGACCCGTGGGGCGAGGCCGTCGAGGCGGACCTCGACATGGGGATCAGCGGAATGTGGGCGCTGCGCGAGGTCACCGACGCCGCCCGCGCCCTCGGACGTACGGCAAAGATCCAGCTCAAGGCCGACACGGGCCTCGGCCGCAACGGCTGCCAGCCCGCCGACTGGCCCGACCTGGTCGCCGCCGCCCGCGCCGCCGAGGCGGAGGGCACGGCGAAGGTCACGGGCCTGTGGTCGCACTTCGCGTGCGCCGACGAGCCGGGCCACCCCTCGATCGACCTCCAGCTCACCGCCTTCCGCGAGATGGTCGCGTACGCGGAGGAACAGGGCCTGGCCCCCGAGGTGCGCCACCTCGCCAACTCCCCGGCCACGCTGACGCTTCCGCACGCGCACTTCGATCTCGTACGGACCGGGATCGCGATGTACGGGGTGTCGCCGAGCCCCGAGCTGGGCACGCCCGCCGAGCTGGGCCTGCGCCCGGTGATGACGCTCGCCGCGTCCGTCGCCCTGGTCAAGGACGTCCCGGCGGGCCACGGCGTCAGCTACGGCCACCACTACGTCACCGAGCGCGCCACGACGCTCGGCCTGATCCCGGTCGGGTACGCGGACGGGATCCCGCGGAACGCCTCGGGGCGCGGTCCTGTCCTGGTCGGCGACCGGTGGCGGCGTGCTCGCGGCCGGATCGCGATGGATCAGTTCGTGGTCGATCTCGGCGGTGACGCGGTCGAACCGGGGGAAGAAGCCCTCCTGTTCGGCCCGGGCGACCGGGGTGAGCCGACCGCCGAGGACTGGGCGCAGGCCGCGGACACGATCGCGTACGAGATCGTCACGCGCATCGGTCGGCGCATCCCGCGCGTCCATGTGAACGAGGACCCTTCTCAGGACTCCGCTCAGGACTCCGATCAGGATTCCTCTCAGGGTCCTTCTCAGGACCGGTAGGGCCGGTAGGGCCGGTGGACGGCCAGGGCCGGTAGCAGGACCAGCAGGACCAGCAGGACCGCTAGAACCGGTAGACGGGTACACCACGGGCACACCGTCGGCCCGGCAGGCGCACCAGCGAGGAGCGGCACGTGAGCGAGAGCAGCACGGAGGGCGCGGCTGCCGCGGCACAGGCGGTGACCGAAGCGGTCGCCTCCGGCAACTGGCGCAGGGCCGGCCTGGCCGGAGCGGCCATAGGCGTGGTCGCCGCGGGCGCCGCGGCCGGTGTCGCCGTCGAACGGCTCACCGTCGGCCGCGGCATGCGCAAGAAGGCCCGCCTGGCCCTGGACGCGGCCGGTCCGTACGGCGCGCTGCGCGGCACCCCGGGTACCGCGCTCGCCGACGACGGCACCGAGCTGTACTACGAGACGGACGCGCCGGATCCGGACGTTCCGGCCAAGCGCCGGGGGCTCTTCGGCCGCCGCGTGCCCGCCCCCGTCACCGTCGTCTTCAGCCACGGCTACTGCCTCAACCAGGACTCCTGGCACTTCCAGCGCGCCGCCCTGCGCGGCGCCGTGCACACCGTGCACTGGGACCAGCGCAGCCACGGCCGCTCCGCGCGCGGCATGGCCCAGGCCGACGGCGAGCAGGTCACCATCGACCAGCTCGGCCGCGACCTCAAGACGGTCATCGACGCGGCGGCGCCCGAGGGGCCGCTGGTGCTGGTGGGGCACTCGATGGGCGGGATGACGGTGATGGCGCTGGCCGACCAGTTCCCGGAGCTGATCCGCGAGCGCGTCGTCGGCGTCGCCCTGGTCGGTACGTCGTCGGGGCACATGGGCGAGGTCAACTTCGGGCTGCCGGTCGCGGGCATGAACGCGATACGCCGCTTCCTGCCGCGCGTGCTGCGCACCCTGGGCTCGCAGGCGGAGCTGGTCGAGCGGGGGCGCCGGGCCACCGCGGACCTCTTCGCGGGCATCATCAAGCGGTACTCGTTCGGGTCGCGGGACGTGGACCCGGCGGTCGCCCGGTTCGCGGAGCGTCTGATCGAGGGCACGCCGATCGACGTGGTCGCCGAGTTCTACCCGGCGTTCCAGGACCACGACAAGGCGGCGGCGCTCCAGATCTTCGCGGAGGTGCCGGTGCTGGTGCTGGCCGGCACCAAGGACCTGGTCACGCCGAGCTCGCACAGCGAAGCCATCGCCGAGCTGCTCCCGGACGCGGAACTGGTGCTCGTCCCCGACGCGGGGCACCTGGTGATGCTGGAACTCCCGGAGCTGGTGAACGGGCACCTCTCGGAGCTGCTGGCGCGCGTGGGGGCCGTACCGCCGACGGCTAACGTTGACCAGCATGGAAGCACCGCACAGCGGGGGCGTTGAGAACGCCCCGATCAACTCCCACTCCCTGACCGTCAACTCCCCCGTAGAAATGGGGGAGCTGGGGCGCTCGCTGGCCAAGCTGCTGCGCCCCGGCGATCTCGTGATGCTCACCGGTGAGCTCGGCGCGGGCAAGACCACGCTGACCCGCGGCCTCGGCGAGGGGCTGGGGGTGCGCGGCGCCGTCACCTCGCCGACCTTCGTCATCGCCCGCGTGCACCCGCCGCTCGGGGACGGGCCCGCGCTGGTGCACGTCGACGCGTACCGGCTCGGCGGCGGCCTAGACGAGATGGAGGACCTCGACCTGGACGTCTCGCTGCCCGACTCGGTGATCGTCGTGGAGTGGGGCGAAGGCAAGGTCGAGGAACTCTCGGAGGACCGGCTGCACGTCCTCATCGACCGGGCGACGGGCGACACGGACGACGACGTACGGAGGGTACGGCTCGACGGCATCGGGGCGCGCTGGTCGGGAGAAGGGCTGACGGCGCTGGGGAGCTGACCGGGAACCTGGCCGGGCCGGCTCGGGGCCGGGAGCGGGGCGGGCATCGGTCCGGGAACCTGGCCGGGAACCTGGCCGGGAACCTGGCCGGCGTGCCGTGCGTTCTCCTGGCACACCGTACTTTCCGACAAGGTGTCGGGAAGATGTTGCATCGGGGGTGCCGGGCGTGGTCACATGGGTTCCGAGGCCTTGGTTAGGTCAGCCTAACCACCATCGCCCTGCGCCTGCTCCCGTCGCCCCAGGAGGCGTCCATGTCGGCACCGGAACGAGAAGTCGAGAAGCCCATGACGCCTGCCGCGCCCGCCGCCACCCCGGCTCCGGCCCCCGTCAGCATGAGCGCCCTGCTCGCGTCCTGTGCCGCGGCCACGGCGGTCTCGACCCCGCCCCGCCAGGCCTCCGTGCGTACGAGGGACGGCCGGGACAGCGAAAAGGGGACCGCCGGGCAGCGCGACGCCGCCTAGACGATCCCCTCGTTCGAGTGCGGGGGGCATGGGTGCGGGGCTACGGGACGACGACCACCTTGACGTTGACCGTGGCGAACTCCCACACCGCGGTGCCGTCCGCGCGGCTCAGGCGCACCGCGCCCGTGCCCTCCTGCGGCGTCGCGCCCGGCGTCGGCATCGTCCCGTCGACGGCCGCGCTGAAGCCGACCGTCGTCCCGTCGACGTTCGCGAAGCGCACCACGTGCTCCACCGGCTTGCCGTCGGAGCCCGTGATCTTCACGGAGCGGTTGAGGACCTGATAGGTGTCCGGCGTCGGGCTGACCGCGCTCGGTGCGACCCGGAAGGTCCGCGGCTTGGCGCCGGGCTTCGCCGCGGAGTCCACCAGCCAGATCCGCTTGCCCCCCAGCGAATACACGACCCGGGTGCCGCTGCCGGAGTTCGCGGGCAGTTCCAGCGGCGACGGCTTGCGGACCTTGCCCTTGGGGCCGGTGGCGGTGGGCGAGGCGGACGAGCTGGGTGCGACCGCCGACGCGGGTGCGCTCGCCGACGCCTGGTAGGCGAGGAATCCGACGACGGCGAGTGCCCCCGCGGTGAGCCCGGCCACGATTCCCGAGCTGCTGCTAGCCACCTTGCTGCACCTTTCGTTCCGACTCAGTCCGAGGTTCTGCACGAGGGTTCTGCACGTCTGTTCTGCGCGACTTTGTCGTGACGGTAGCAGCAGGCGTACGGCGTGGACGGACGCCGTGCTTCCGCTGCGCGGGCCGTAGGCTGTTTGTGTGCTCCTGCTCGCCGTTGATACCGCCACCCCTGCCGTCACCGTCGCCCTCCACGACGGTTCTTCCGTCGTTGCCGAGACCACCAGGGTCGACGCGCGCCGGCACGGGGAACTGCTGCTGCCCCTCATCGACTCGACCCTCCGCGAGGCCGGTCTGAAGCTCGATGCCGTCACCGGTCTGGTCGTGGGCGTGGGCCCGGGTCCGTACACCGGACTCCGCGTCGGCCTCGCGACCGCCGAGACCTTCGGGTTCGCCCTCGGCGTCCCCGTGCACGGCCTGTGCACGCTGGACGCGCTGGCGTACGCGGCGGGGACGGGCCCCGGGGGCGGTGTCGAAGGCCCCTTCGCGGTGGCGACCGACGCCCGCCGCAAGGAGGTCTACTGGGCGCGGTACGACGACGCGCGCACCCGCACCACCGAGCCCGCCGTGGACCGCCCCGCCGAGATCGCGGAGCGGCTCGCGGGCCTGCCGGTGGCCGGGGCCGGCGCGCTCCTCTACCCGGAGGCCTTCCCTGACGCGCGGGGCCCCGAGCACGTGTCGGCGGCGGCGCTCGCCTCGCTGGCCGCCGAGAAGCTGGCCGCGGGGACGGAGTTCCTGGCGCCGCTTCCCCTCTACCTGCGCCGCCCCGACGCGCAGGTGCCCAAGAACTACAAGGTGGTCACCCCCAAGTGACCCCCGCGGCAAGCGAGCCGAGCGACCGGGCCGATGCGGATGCGGCCGTCCTGCGCGAGATGCGCTGGTGGGACATCGAGCCCGTGCTCGCCCTGGAGCACGAACTCTTCCCCGAGGATGCCTGGTCGCCCGGCATGTTCTGGTCCGAGCTGGCGTACGCGCGCGGCCCCCGCGCCACCCGCCGCTACGTCGTGGCCGAGGACCGGGAGACCGGCCGCCTCGTCGGGTACGCGGGCTTCGCCGCCGCGGGAGACCTCGGCGACGTGCAGACCATCGCGGTCTCCCGCGACCAGTGGGGCACGGGCCTCGGTGCCCGCCTCCTCGCCGACCTCCTCAAGCACGCGACCGCCTTCGAGTGCACCGAGGTGCTGCTCGAAGTGCGCGTCGACAACACCCGCGCACAGCGGCTCTACGAGCGTTTCGGGTTCGAGCCGATCGGCTTCCGCCGCGGCTACTACCAGCCAGGCAACATCGACGCGCTCGTGATGCGGCGTACGACGACCGAAGAGACAGAAGAGATCCAGCCATGAACCTCACGAGCGGTATCGACGAGCCCCTGGTCCTCGGCATCGAGACCTCCTGCGACGAGACGGGCGTCGGCATCGTCCGCGGTACGACGCTGCTCGCCGACGCGGTCGCGTCCAGCGTGGACACACACGCCAGGTTCGGCGGCGTGGTCCCCGAGATCGCCTCCCGCGCACACCTGGAAGCGATGGTTCCGACCATCGAGCGGGCCCTGAAGGACGCCGGGATCGCCGCGTCCGACCTGGACGGCATCGCCGTCACCGCAGGTCCCGGCCTCGCGGGCGCCCTCCTCGTCGGCACGACGGCGGCCAAGGCGTACGCGTACGCCCTCGGCAAGCCCCTCTACGGCGTCAACCACCTCGCCTCCCACATCTGCGTCGACCAGCTCGAACACGGCAAGCTCCCCGAGCCGACCATGGCGCTCCTGGTCAGCGGCGGGCACTCGTCACTGCTCCTCGCTCCCGACATCACCTCCGACGTACGCCCCCTGGGCGCGACCATCGACGACGCGGCGGGCGAGGCCTTCGACAAGATCGCCCGCGTGCTCCACCTCGGCTTCCCCGGCGGCCCGGTCATCGACCGCCTCGCCAGGGAGGGCGACCCGAAGGCGATCGCGTTCCCGCGCGGTCTGACCGGCTCGCGCGACCCGGCGTACGACTTCTCCTTCTCCGGCCTCAAGACGTCCGTGGCGCGCTGGATCGAGGCGAAGCGGAACGCGGGCGAGGAGGTGCCGGTGCGCGACGTGGCGGCGTCCTTCCAGGAGGCGGTCGTCGACGTCCTGACCAGGAAGGCCGTACGCGCCTGCAAGGACGAGGGCGTCGACCACCTGATGATCGGCGGCGGCGTCGCCGCGAACTCCCGGCTGCGGGCGCTCGCCCAGGAGCGCTGCGAGAGGGCGGGCATCACGCTGCGGGTGCCGCGCCCCGGCCTGTGCACGGACAACGGAGCGATGGTCGCGGCGCTGGGTGCCGAGATGGTGGCCCGGGGCAGGCCCGCCTCCGGCTGGGACCTGTCGGCCGACTCCTCGCTGCCGGTGACGGAACCGCACGTTCCGGCCCATGCGCACAGCCACGGGGACGGGGACGGGGACGGCCACACGCATGGCCATACGCACGGTCACGGTCACGGGCATGCCCACGACCACGATCACGTCCACGAGATCAGCAAGGACAACCTCTACTCATGACCCTCGCGCTGATGTGGGAGGCCCGCGCCGTCGACGGCAAGGGCCCCGAGCTCCTTGAGTGGGCCTACGCCCAGGCGGAGGTCCTCGCCACCCCGCCGCTGCGCCGCGAGATCTTCCGGGCGCCGCAGGACCGGGTTCTCGTACTCACGTGGTGGGACGCTCCGTACGACGCGCAACTGCCCGAACTGCCGGAGCCCGACGCCGAGCTGATCTCCAGGCCGGTGCACAGGTGGCGGTTCGAATCGGTGGAGCGGCGGCCCTAGGGGCGAGTCGCACGGCTGGGCCATACGGCTGACTCCCGAGTGGCGTTAACCGCTTTTCGGACAATTCGACTTGAGACTCGGCGGTGCCAGGGGTCACCCCCGCCGCTCGTCGAGAAAGTGAGTCCGCCGTATGTTCGTTTCGCAGCTGAAGGTGGCCCAGGCCGCTCTGGGTGCCGTGTCCCTGGGCGTCGTGCTCGCGGTGTGCGCGCCGACCGGTGCCGTCGCCGCGCCGGTCGCGCCCGTCGCCGCCGCTTCGCAGGCGGCTGAATCCGCACAGGCCGTCGCTGCCCGCCACGGCGTCGGCGGCAGGGTGACCTCGCACACCGGTCAGATCGTCCGGGCCCACCCGACCACGCACTCCGCGAACATCGGCTCGTACCGTTCGCACGCCATCGTCCGCATCGCCTGCAAGGTGCGCGGCCAGAACGTCGGCGGCAACACGATCTGGTTCAAGCTGTGGGACCGCTCCGGCTGGATGAGCGCGAAGTACGTCGACAACTTCAGTTACGTCGGATGGTGCGGCCACGGCCACCGCGCGGGGGCGGGCACCGCCGAGCCCGCGGAATCCGCGGGCCTGGCGGCAACGGCCGTGCCCGCGAGCCCCGCCGCTCCCGCGAGCCCTGCCGCTCCCTTGAGCCCTGCCGACCCTGCGGCACCGGTGGGGTGACGGCCCAGGCCGGCTCCACCGCTACGGCTTCACCAGCGGGCCGCGGCCCGAAGACCGTCGGGTCTCCGGCCGCGGCCCGTCCGCGTGCCCCTGCCGCCCAGGCATGCCTCACCGCGCGCCGCGCCTCCGCCCGTGGCAGCCTCGTACGAGTACCCACCAAGGAGGCGGCACGTCCATGACCAGGGTCGATGTCCACGCGCACTACTTCCCCGAGCTCTACCTCGACATGCTCGACGAGCTCCACGGGTCGCCCGCCACGACCACCGGGCTGCGTGGCGAGGGCGGCGGGAGCACCCCGCGGGAGATCGACGCCCGCATCGCCGCCATGGACGCCGCCGGGGTCGACGTGCAGGTGCTGTCCGCGCCGCCCCTCACCCCGTACTTCGGCGATGCCTCGCAGGCGCTCGGTGCCGCGCGCGTCGCCAACGCCGCGTACGCCGACCTGATCCGCGCCCACCCCACCCGCTTCCGGGCCCTCGCCGCGCTCCCGCTCCCCAACGGTCTCGCGGCGGGCGACGAACTGGGCCGTTCCGTCGACGAGTTGGGATTCCTGGGTGCGGCCGTCACCACGACCGTCCTCGGACGCCCGCTCTCCGACCCGGAGTTCGTCCCGCTCCTCGACGCGCTGGAGCTGCGCGGCGCCGTACTCCTGCTGCATCCCACGGGCGGGGAGGATTCCCCACAGGCGTACGAAGGCCTGGACCTGACCCCGTACCCGAGCATCCGGCTGATCACCACCGGCGGCGCTCCGCCCGACCGCCCCGTCAACCCCTTCCACCACCACGCGGTCGCCGACGCGGACGCCCTGCGACGGGCGGCCGTGACGTTCGGCCCGGAGAGGCTGCTGCTGGGCAGCGGATATCCGTACCGTACGGGCGTGTTCGACGCGCTCGTGCCCGAGGGGAACGCGGCGGAACTCCTACGGCTCTAAGCCTCTTCTGCCGAAGCGCCGTACCCTGGTCGCACACGCTGCACCGGGGGAAAGGGGCGCGAAATGGCCTGGTACTGGTGGATATTCATCTTCTTCATGATGGGCGGCTTCGGCGGGCTCGCCAACATGGGCCGACAGGCGCTCGCCACCCGCCACGAGCGCCAGTTGCAGCGCATCGAGGTGCAGCGCCAGGAGCGTCAGGCGATCGAGGCGGCCAAGAAGCCGCCGGAGCCGATCTGCGGCTGTACGCACCACCTCGCCAAGCACGACAAGGCAGGCAAGTGCCACGAGGCGGTCGAGACGCCCACCGCCTGGGACGAGAACAAGAAGCCGATCCGCTTCGAGCCAGGCACCTGCAACTGCCAGCAGTACGTGGGCCCGCAGCCGCTCTCGCAGGTGTACGCGGACGAACTGACGGACCTCTAGAGCGGACGGACCTCTAGCGCGGGCGGGCCTCTGTAGCGGGCGGTCCTCTGGGCGGGCGGTCCTCTGGGCGGACGGATCTCCTGGGCCGCCGGGCCCTTCGACCCGGCCGTTCGTACGGCTCGGGGTGCGCGGTAGCGTCGACGCGGCCCCTGCCTGCTCCGTACGTACGAAGGACACTCATGCCCCGCCCGCCCCTCCCGCCGCCTCCGCCCGCCCCCGAGATCTGGGCCTGGCCGCACCGGGAGGCGATGCTGACCGACCGGGCGCGCGCGATGGAGGAGCTGGGCCGCAGGTGGCTCGGGGCGTCGGCGGCCGTCGGATTCTGGCTGTACGGGGTGCTGCTCGCGGTCGGGTGGGGGTGCGTCGGCGTCGCGCTCCAGTCCTTCGAGAACGGCATGTTCCCCGAGATCCTGATCGGCGGCGTCTTCCTCGTACCGGGCATCGGGGCGATCGTGCCCGCCGTCATCCTGCTGTGGCTGGGCGTGAAACGCGACCGGACGATACGCGAACGGCTGCGCGCCTGGGCCGAGTTGGGCTCCGACCCGGCCGTCGACGCCCGGCTGTGCGCCCCGGCCCGCAGTCTCGGCTGGCTGCTTCCCTCCTTCGTGCTCGCGGTGGTGGGTCTGTGGACCTCGCTGGGGTACGCGGCGACCGCGCGCCCGGGGTCGTCGACGTACGCGGACGCCACCTACTTCATCGGCTTCGGCTGCGTGATGTGGGTGGTGGGGCTGCTGGGATCGGTCAAGGCGGTGAGCCACTACCGGTGGGCGGTACGGGTGCCGGGGCGTCGGCGCACCGTGTCGCAGACCGGGCAGGGCTGACCGGAGCCGGCTGGACCGGGCAGGGCTGACCGGACCCGGCTACTCGTCCCGTGCGGCCTGCCACACCCACGCCGTACGCCGCTCGCGGCCGGGGAGGTCGCCGCGACCCGTGCACCAGAGCAACACGTGCGCCGGATCGCTGTCGGGAGCGTCGGCGGCCCCGGGGGCATCGGGGAAGAGCCGCTCCAGCACGAAGGCGCTCAGCCGGGCCGGGGGAACCCACTGCACCTTGAGGCCCCGCGTGATGTCGTACGTGTGGAGCATCGCCTCGGCCACCCCCATCGCCTCGAACCCGGTCGGATCGCACGGGCCCCAGTGGTACGCCCGCACCTCGGGGCCGGAGGCGGCCAGCGTGGCGCCGAGCATTGCGCCGGCGGCGGCGATCACGCGCAGGACGTCACCCGGGGCGGCCCCGGGCCGCACGGTCAGGTCCATCGGCAGATAGCGGTCCGTCGGACGGGCCGCCAACTGCCCCGCGTACGCGGTCAGATCGTGTGCGATGTGCGCGGCGGTCTCCCAGCAGGACCAGGTCAGGGATCCGGCGGGGACGGACCAGTCGGCACCGCTGGTGTCCCCGGCGCAGGGTCCGAGCACGCGCTGCAATTCGCTCAGTGCGTCTTCCAGATAGGTCATGCGGGCGACCCTACGCAGGTGTCTCGCGCCGTACGGGATCGATCGGCCAGGACTCGGAGCCGGGAGCCGGGAGCTGGGGGCCGGGATCCGGAGCCGGCGAGGGTGCGGGCCGCCGGATCGCTGGTTCAGGGCCGCGTGCGAGCATCCCCGTATGAAGAGATTCGAGGTCGTCACGCGTATCGGGACTTCGCCCGCGGCCGTGTTCGACCTCTCGCTGGACGTGGATCTGCACACGGCCTCGATGGCCGGTTCGGGCGAGCGGATCGTCGGGGGTGTGCGGGCCGGACGGATGGTGCTCGGGGACGCCGTCACCTGGGAGGCCAGGCACTTCGGCGTGCGGTGGCGGATGACTTCACGCATCACGGCGTACGAACGGCCGGGGCACTTCGTGGACGAGCAGGTGACCGGGCCGTTCAAGCGGTGGCACCACGCGCACTGGTTCGAGCCGGACGGACACGGCGGGACGGTGATGCGGGACGTCGTCGAATTCGCGGCGCCACTGGGGTGGTTGGGGACGGGCGTGGAAGCGGTGGCGCTCGACCGGTACATGCGGGGGCTCATCGCGGCGCGCAATGTGCATGTGCGGGAGTGCGCGGAGAAGGGCGACTGAGTCCCCGTCGGCCTGCCCGCCCCGTCCGCCTGCCCGCCCCGCCCGTCCGCCCGCCCGACCCGTACGGCCTGGTCAGGCCGGGTGGCCGAGCAGCATGGTCGGGGCGCCGGCGACGCGGGTGAGGAAGACGGTCGCGGAGTTCTTGCCGGAGAGCTTCATCTTCTTGCGGAGCTCCTCCGGCTCGACGGCCGAGCCGCGCTTCTTGATGGTGAGGATGCCGACCTCGCGCTCGCGAAGGAGGGCCTTCAACTTCTTTACGCCGAAGGGGAGTTGGTCGGTGATCTCGTACGGGGTGGCGTACGGGGTGGGGCGTAGCGCGTCGGCGGTGATGTACGCGATCGTCTCGTCGATCAGGCCGCCTTCCAGCTCCTCGGCCGCCTCGGCGACGAGGTGGGCGCGGATGACGGCGCCGTCGGGCTCGTAGAGGTAGCGGCCGACCTTGCGGACGTCGGGGTTGGGGAGGCCGCGGCCGACGAGGGTCGCACCAGAGGGGAGGAGCGTGGCGCGGCGGGTGCCGCCGACGATCTCCCGGTCCTGGTCCCGGCCCTGGCTGCTGGGCGCGTGCCAGAGGACCGCTTCCTTCACGTCGCCGTTGTCGGAGATCCACTCGGCCTCGAAGTCGTCGGGGACGAGCTCGTGGGGGATGCCGGGGGCGATCTTGATGGCGCCGGCGCCGACCTCGCGCACCGCCTCGATGGAGAAGGAGAGGGGCGGGGAGTACGCCTCGGGGTCGAAGATCCGGCCGCGGGCGCCCGACCTGCGGGCCGGGTCGATGAAGAGGGACTGCGCGCCGGTCAGGTCGTACGTCAGGACGTCGGCCTGTACGACGGTGAGCGCGGCGGGGTCGGGGAGGAGGGCCCGCGCGTTGGCGCGGGCGGCGAGGCAGGTGGCGGGGTCGAGGTCGACGGCGGTGACGGCCAGGCCCGCGCGGGCCATGGCGAGGGCGTCGCCGCCGATGCCGCCGCAGAGGTCGAGGACGTGGGGAGTGGCGGCGGGGACGAGGGTACGGAACCGGGCCGCCCGGTGGTCGGCGACCGACTTGCGGGTGGACTGCTCGACCCCGTTGGGCGTGAAGTACATCCGGTGCGCGTCCTCGGCGCCGAACTTCGCGGCCGCCCGCTGCCGCAGCCGGGCCTGGGCGAGTGCCGCCGACACCAGCTCGACGGGATGGTCGCGGCGCAGCCGGGTCGCGAGCGCCAGGGCCTGGGCGGGGTCGTAGTCCCGCAGCTCGGCTAGGAGGGCCTGGCCCTCGGGGGTGAGGAGGGCACGGAAGGCGGCGAGGGCGGCGGTCTCGGTGCTGGTGCTGGTGGTGGCGCCGGTGGTGTCCGGGGTGCCTGGGCCGCCCGGGGTGTCTGCGCCGACGGCGGCGTCGGTGGTGCCAGGGCCGGTGGTGGCGCCGGAGGTACCAGCGGCGCCGGAGGTGCCGGAGGCGTCGGCGTTGTCGTTGCCGGAGGGGCGGCCGGAGTGGTTCGTCACCCGTCCCATTGTGGTCCAGCCCGGCAGAACCGCCCGACCCGCCCGCCCCACCCCCCCTGTGGGCCAGGTGGGACCCTCTGTGGGCCAGGTGGGCGACCGTCCGTGCCCCCTCCCCGTGTCGCCCACCCCCCGCCCCGCCCCGCTGACAGGATGCGGCGCCATGCGACTTGTACGACAAGCAGAAGAAAGAGGGCTCTCTGTGGATATCTCGGGAGCAGTCGGGCGCAGGCGGGGCACCATGGCGGTAGCGGTTCTGGTGACGGCCGCGATCGCCTCGGGGTGCGCGACCCCGGCAGAGGAGAAGACGGGCGGGCGGGGCGGGTCCGCCGTCGGGAAGGAGTCGGGGGAGCTGGGGGAGTCGGGGGAGGGGCGGAAGGCGGTGGACGGCGCGGGCGGCGCCCTGCTCTCGCCCGCCGAGAAGCTGCGGCGCGAGCAGGCCGCGGCCAAGGCCGCGCAGGCGGCCCGGGTGGTGGCGGCCAGGCGCTGGGGGCTGGCGCAGACGCCGCTGGCCGTGCCTCCGGCGCCCAGGGCCAAGCCGAAGATCAAGACCCGGCAGGGCTTCGAGGTGGACGGGCACGTCTCGGAGGGACTGCCGCCGGTCTTCACGACGGTGCCGGTCAAGGACAGGGTCGTGTTCCTGACCATCGACGACGGGGCCGAGAAGGACCCCGAGCTGATCCGGATGATGGCCGAGCTGAAGATCCCGTACAGCGCGTTCCTCTCCGACTACCTGGTGAAGGAGGACTACGCGTACTTCAAGAAGATGCAGCGCAAGGGCGTGGCCCTGCACAACCACACCCTCAACCACCGCTATCTGCCCGGCCTTTCGTACGACGGGCAGAAGCGCGAGATCTGCGGCCAGCAGTCCAACATCGAGAAGCGCTACGGCAAGCGCCCTCCGCTCTTCCGCCCGCCGTACGGCAACTACAACAAGGACACGCTGCTCGCCGCCAAGACCTGCGGGGTGAAGGCGGTCCCGCTGTGGGCGGCGGAGGCCTTCCCGGACCGGATGGAATGGCGCGAATGGGACAAGGACCTGCACCCCGGCGACATCGTCCTCACCCATTTCCGGGGGCGGGGTGACTGGAAGGGGTCCATGCCCGACATGATTCGTCGCGTCATGAAGACGATCACCGCCAAGGGTTACGCCGTGGCCAAGCTGGAGGATTACGTGTGATGCGAGGACGGGCACGCCGGTCGGGACTGTGGGTGGCGGGGGCTGTGGCGGTCGGTGTGCTCGTCGCGGGGGTGAGCGGATGTGCGGGGCCAGGGGCCGGGGACGGCTCCGGCGCACCGCCGGAAGGGACCGCGGCGGAGGCTGCGACGCCCGGACGGGCGACGCCCGAGAAGGCGGCGCCCGCGCCCGCCGCACCGGGGACCGACGCCCGGGGCGTACCCCTGAAGGCGTACGCGCGCTGGGGCCTGGCGGGCCCCCTCGCGCCGGTCCCGGCGCGCCCGGACCGTAAGCCCGTGCTCAAGGCGTCAGGACCGCCCGTCGTCCTGGACCGGGTCCGCACCCGCGACAAGGTCGTCTTCCTGACCTTCGACGACGGGGCGGAGAAGGACCCCCGGTTCGTCAAGATGGTCGGGGAGCTGAAGCTCCCGATCAGCATGTTCCTGACGGACAGCGTCGCCGGGAGCGACTACGACCACTTCAAGCACCTGCGCGACGCGGGCGGCGGCACGATCCAGAACCACACCACGGGACACGCGAACCTGCGGACGCTGTCGTACGAGGGTCAGCGCAAGCAGATCTGCGGCCAGCAGGACCGTCTGGCGGCCCGCTTCGGCACCCGCCCCACCCTCTTCCGCCCGCCGTACGGCAACTACAACGACGACACGGTGCGCGCGGCCGGCAGCTGCGGCGTGCGGGCCCTCGTCCTGTGGCGCGAGTCGATGCAGATCCACAACATGCGCTACGCGGAGGGCGACCGCCTCAAGTCCGGTGACATCGTCCTCGCCCACTTCCGCGGCCCGGACGAGCTCAAGGGCTCGACCATCACCGAGATGACGACCCGCATGCTGCGCAGGATCCAGGACCAGGGGTTCACGGTGGCGCGGCTGGAGGACTATCTGTGACCTGCCCCGGCGGGCCCCGGGACCACTCCCAGGGGGCGTCCGAGCCACTCCCGGGGGGCTTGAATTGGCACTCCGCTTGACCGAGTGCTAACCGCGTCATAGTCTCGGCCCTGGCACTCACCACTGGAGAGTGCCAACACAGCGACAGGCAGGTCCGGCACCCGCGACGACGGATCCACCTGGTCGCCACCCCAGACTGTTAACCCCGTGAGATCTCCGAAGGGGGAGACCGGATCGTGACGACCGCAAGCTCCAAGGTTGCCATCAAGCCGCTTGAGGACCGCATCGTGGTCCAGCCGCTCGACGCCGAGCAGACCACGGCCTCCGGCCTGGTCATCCCGGACACCGCGAAGGAGAAGCCCCAGGAGGGCGTCGTCCTCGCCGTGGGCCCGGGCCGCTTCGAGAACGGCGAGCGCCTGCCGCTCGACGTCTCCGTCGGCGACGTAGTGCTGTACAGCAAGTACGGCGGCACCGAAGTGAAGTACAGCGGCGAGGAGTACCTCGTCCTCTCGGCCCGCGACGTTCTCGCCATCATCGAGAAGTAGGCAGCCGAGAAGCACTTAGCTTCCGCATTGCTTGATCTGCGCCCCTGGCCCCCGCTCACACGCCGGGTGGTCAGGGGCGTAGCTCGTTTTCACGTAGGCCCGCGGTTCACCCCGGCCGGGCCGCGTGCTTGCGCAGTTCGTATTCCGAGAGGACTTGAAAAGCTCCATGGCGAAGATCCTGAAGTTCGACGAGGACGCCCGTCGCGCCCTTGAGCGCGGCGTCAACAAGCTTGCCGACACCGTGAAGGTGACGATCGGCCCCCGTGGCCGCAACGTCGTCATCGACAAGAAGTTCGGCGCCCCGACCATCACCAACGACGGTGTCACCATCGCGCGTGAGGTCGAGCTCGACGACCCGTACGAGAACCTCGGCGCCCAGCTGGTGAAGGAGGTGGCGACCAAGACCAACGACATCGCGGGTGACGGTACGACCACCGCCACCGTGCTGGCCCAGGCGCTGGTCCGCGAGGGTCTGCGCAACGTCGCCGCGGGTGCCTCCCCGGCCGCCCTGAAGAAGGGCATCGACGCCGCGGTCAAGGCCGTGTCCGAGGAGCTCCTCGCGACCGCCCGCCCGATCGAGGACAAGTCCGACATCGCTGCCGTGGCCGCGCTCTCCGCGCAGGACCAGCAGGTCGGCGAGCTCATCGCCGAGGCGATGGACAAGGTCGGCAAGGACGGTGTCATCACCGTCGAGGAGTCCAACACCTTCGGCCTGGAGCTCGACTTCACCGAGGGCATGGCCTTCGACAAGGGCTACCTCTCGCCGTACATGGTGACCGACCAGGAGCGTATGGAGGCCGTCCTCGACGACCCGTACATCCTGATCCACCAGGGCAAGATCGGCTCGATCCAGGACCTGCTGCCGCTCCTGGAGAAGGTCATCGGCGCCGGTGGCTCCAAGCCGCTGCTGATCATCGCCGAGGACGTCGAGGGCGAGGCGCTCTCCACCCTCGTCGTCAACAAGATCCGCGGCACGTTCAACGCCGTGGCCGTCAAGGCCCCGGGCTTCGGCGACCGCCGCAAGGCGATGCTCGGTGACATGGCCACCCTCACCGGTGCCACCGTCATCGCGGAAGAGGTCGGCCTCAAGCTCGACCAGTCCGGTCTGGACGTCCTGGGCACCGCCCGCCGCGTCACGATCTCCAAGGACGACACGGTCATCGTCGACGGCGGGGGCAACTCCGAGGACGTCAAGGGCCGCGTCAACCAGATCAAGGCCGAGATCGAGTCCACGGACTCCGACTGGGACCGCGAGAAGCTGCAGGAGCGCCTGGCGAAGCTCGCCGGTGGCGTCTGCGTCATCAAGGTCGGTGCCGCGACCGAGGTCGAGCTCAAGGAGAAGAAGCACCGTCTGGAGGACGCCATCTCCGCGACCCGCGCCGCGGTCGAGGAAGGCATCGTCTCCGGTGGTGGCTCCGCGCTCGTCCACGCCGTGAAGGTCCTTGAGGGCAACCTCGGCAAGACCGGCGACGAGGCCACGGGTGTCGCGGTCGTCCGCCGCGCCGCCGTCGAGCCGCTGCGCTGGATCGCCGAGAACGCCGGCCTTGAGGGCTACGTCATCACCTCCAAGGTCGCCGACCTGGAGGCCGGGCAGGGCTTCAACGCCGCCACCGGCGAGTACGGCGACCTGGTCAAGGCCGGCGTCATCGACCCGGTCAAGGTCACCCGCTCCGCCCTGGAGAACGCCGCGTCCATCGCGTCGCTGCTGCTCACGACCGAGACCCTGGTCGTCGAGAAGCCGGCCGAGGACGAGGGCGACGCCGGTCACGGCGGCCACGGCCACTCCCACTGAGCTCAGGCTCAGTCGGTAGTACGGCCGGTTTCGGCCGTACGTCACTGAAGCCCGGTCCCCACCTTCGTGGCGGGGGCCGGGCTTCGGTGCGTGGTGGCGGGGCCGGGCGGTTGGTGTTCCCTGCGGCACGCGCTACGCGGAGTGCCCGAGCGCGTCACGGTGGACCGGCTCCGAGAACGGCGCCCCCGCCGCGTACCGCTCCAACTCACCCAGCGCATGGTCCGCCATCCGATGCAGCTCGTTCCCGAACGACCCCGCCATGTGCGGGGTGAGCAGCACATTAGGCAGGGTGTAGAACGGCGAACCGGCGGGCGGGAGTTCGGGCTCGGTCACGTCCAGTACGGCTTCCAGGCGGCCTGAGCGCAAATGCTCCAGGAGCCCCGCCTCGTCGACCAGTGAGCCCCGCGACGTGTTGATCAGCGTCGCCCCGTCCGGCATCGCCGCCAGCTGTGCGGCGCCGATCATGTGGTGGGTCTCGGGGAGCTGCGGGGCGTGCACGGAGACGACCGAGCTGCGGGCGCAGAGGCCGGCCAAGTCCGTTGATTCGGCGCCGAGTCCGGCTGCTTCGGACGTACTCACGTACGGGTCGTACAGCAGCGTGTGCACGTCGAAGGGGCGCAGCAGCTCGATGACGCGGCGGCCGATCCGGGAGGCGCCGACGATGCCGACGGTGCGGCGGTAGTTGCCCGAGGAGTGCAGCTCGGTGCGCCAGTCGTGGGCGGCGCCGTTCAACTCCCGGTACTTCAGCGCTGCTTGGCGGACCTGCTTGCCCGCGGAGAGGATCGCGGCGAGCGTGTACTCGGCGACGGGCAGGGCGTTGGCCCCGGCAGCCGCGCTGACGAGCAGGCCGCGGTCCCAGCAGGCCGGGGTGATGTGGTGCTTGACGGAACCCGCGGCGTGCACGACGGCGCGGAGTTTCGGGGCGCGGGCCAGGACCTCGGGGGTGAGCGGGGTCGCACCCCAACAGGTGAGCAGCACCTCCGCCCCGGCGAGCGCCGTCGCGTACGCGGGGGAGTGCAGGTCGTGGGCGACCAGGTGCGGGTCGGTGCGGGCGATCCGGGCCAGGCGGGTGCGGTGCTCGTCGGTGAGGAGGCGTTCGGCGATGCCGGGGGCCATGGCGAGGAGGGTCGCGGGGCGATTGTCAGTGGCGTGGTGCATGGTGGAACTCAGGTCTCCTCATCGGTTCGTTCGGCGCTCGGACCCCGGGTGCTGCACCCGTCACTTGACGCTGCCGGCCGTGAGCCCGGCCTTCCAGTGCCGCTGGAGGGAGACGAAGGCGACGATCAGGGGGATGACGGCGAGGAGGGAGCCGGTGACGACCATCGGGAGGTACGTCGGCTCGGCGTGGGCGCCCGAGTTCCATGCGTACAGGCCGAGGCTCAGCGGGAAGAGCTTCTGGTCCGAGAGCATCACCAGGGGGAGGAAGAAGTTGTTCCAGATCGCGGTGAACTGGAAGAGGAAGACGGTCACGAAGCCCGGCATGACCATGGGCAGACCGATCGAGAGGAAGATCCGCAGCTCGCCCGCGCCGTCGATACGGGCGGCCTCCAGGGCCTCGTTCGGGATGTAGCCCGCGCTGAAGACCCGGGAGAGGTAGACGCCGAAGGGGTGCACCAGGACCGGCAGCAGGACCGACCAGTAGGTGTTGACCAGCCCGATCCTGCTGGCCAGCAGGTACATCGGCAGGGCGAGCGCGGTCGTCGGGACCAGCACCCCGAGCAGCACCGTGGAGAACAGCTTCTCCTTGCCCCGGAAGGCGTACTTGTCGAAGGCGTAGCCCGCGGCCACGCTCACCAGCGAACTGAGCACGGCCCCCGCACCCGCGTACAGCAGGGAGTTGCCGTACCAGCGGAAGTAGATGCCGTCGCCGTGCGAGGCCAGGTCGGAGAGGTTCCGGCCGAGGTCGAAGCCCTCGAAGGAGAAGGCGTTGCCCGCGAGCAGTCCGCCGGCGTCCTTGGTGGCGGCGGTGAGCAGCCAGACCAGGGGGAAGAGCATGTAGAGCGTGGCGAGGACGAGCGCGCCGTTGACCGCCGTACGGGAAAGCCAGCGGTTGCCGGGAGAGGTGCCTGCGTGGGTGCTCATGCGGTCGCCACCTTCTTGGCCTTCTTCTGGCCGGCGTTCCCCTGACCGGCCCGCTTCCGGTCGGCCTTCTTCCGGTCGGCGTTGTTCTGGCCGGCGTTCTTCTGCTTGCGTCCGCCCGCCAGCCTGGTCACCACGAACGACAGCAGTGCGGCCGTGAGGGCGAGGAGCACGGAGGCGGCTGCGGCCAGCCCGTAGTCGTTGCGGTCGAAGGCCGCGGTGTAGGCGTACATGTTCGGCGTCCAGGTGGAGGTGACGGCGGAACCCGTGCCCTTGTTGAGGATCAGCGGTTCGGTGAACAGCTGGAGCGAGCCGATGACCGTGAACAGCGCGACCATCACCACCGAGGCCCTGATCAGCGGCACCTTGATGCTGAAGGCGGTGCGCCAGGCCCCCGCCCCGTCCACCGTGGCCGCCTCCAGGACGGACCGGTCGACGGCCTGGAGGGCTGCGTAGAAGATCACCATGTTGTAGCCGAGCCACTCCCACAGCGCGATGTTGACCACCGAGGGCAGGGCGCCCGAGGGCGAGAAGAAGTCGAAGCCGATCCCGCCGGCCTCCATCGCGTCGACCACCGGGCTGAGCTGCGGTGTGTACAGGTACACCCAGATCAGCGCGGCGATGATGCCGGGCACGGCGTGCGGCAGGAACAGCGCGAGCTGGAAGAAACGACGCGCGCGGGCGAGCGCCGAGTCGAGCAGCAGCGCCAGCGCGAGGGCTCCGCCGATCATCAGCGGGATGTAGAGCGCGCAGTACCCGAGGAGTACGACGAAGCCCTCGCGGAAGGCCGGATCGCCCAGCGCGGAGGCGTAGTTGTCGAGTCCGCTGAACACGGTCTCGACCCCGCCGAAGCCCAGCCCCGACTGCTTCTCGCTGAACAGGCTGAGCCACACCGCGTATCCGATCGGCACGACCATGACCAGGACGAACAGCACGAAGAAGGGAGTGAGGAAGAGGGCTGCGGCGGCATTGGTACGGGCGCGGGCGGCCGAGCGGGCCCGGCCCGGGGCGCGCGACGGCCGGGCGGCGGGGTCGACCGGCCCGGCACCGGAAGCGCCGGGCCGGGTACCGGCCTTGGTGGTGGTCATGGTGTTGCTCAGCCCTCGACCTTCAGGCCGCGCTTCTTCAGCTCGGCGACGGTCGCGTCGTGGCCGGCCTTCACCGCGTCGGCGATCGTGGTGCCACCGTGGGTGACCTTGCCGAACTGGTCCTTGATGATGCTGTTGGTGGTGCCGGTGCTCGGCCCCCACGACCAGTCCGCCCTGATCGACGTACCGGCGTCCTCGAAGACCTGGTAGATGTCCTGGCCGCCGTAGTACTTCGCGTCGAACGCCTTCTTGGCCGTCGGGCGCAGCTCGGAAGCGGCCGGGAAGGCACTCGAAGTGCCGGACGCGATCCGGGCCTTGATGCCCGCCTCCGTCGTCGTCATCCACTTCGCGAACTCGACCGCCGCAGCCGCCTTCTTGCTGCCCTTGGTCACCGCGAACGTCGACCCGCCGAGCATTCCGCTGGCCGCCTTCCCGTCCCAGGTCGGCATCGGCGCCACCGCCCACTTGCCGCTCTGCTCCGGGAGCGTCCCCTTGAGGACGCCCGCGCCCCAGGCCGCACCGAGGTAGCCGACGGTGCCGCCGCTCTTGAGGGAGTTGGTCCACTCCGGGCTGAAGGACGCGTTGTTGCGGATCAGGTCGCCGTCGAGGAGCTTCTGCCAGTACGCGGAGACCTTGGCGGTCGCCGGGTCGGTGGTGTTCACCTTCCAGGTGTCGCCCTCGGCCTTGAACCACCGGGCGCCCGCCTGCCAGGCCATCGCCTGGAACGTCGTCGGGTCGTCCGGGAAGAACGTGCCGATCCGCGCCTTCGCGTCGGCCTTCTTGACCTTCTCGGCCGCGGCCTCGAACTCGTCCCAGGTCTTGGGTACTTCGACGCCGTACTTGGCGAACAGGTCCTTGCGGTAGAAGAAGGCCTGCGGTGCGGCGTCGAAGGGCACCGCCCAGTTCTTGCCGCCGAGCGTCGTCAGCTCGACCGCCTGCGGCAGGAACTTCGTCCTCACGTCGTCGCCGAGCAGGGAGCCGATGTCCTGCACCGAACCCTGGCTGACGAACTCCGGCAGCATCGGGTACTCGATGGACACCAGGTCGGGGGCGTTGTCCGCCTTCACCGCGTTGGAGATCTTCGCGTAGCCGCCCGCGTTGCCGGACGGGATCTCCTCGAACTTCACCTTGATGTTCGTGTGCGAGGCGTTGAAGGCGTCGACGACTTCCTTGGTGCCCTTCGCCCAGCCCCAGAAGGTGATGTCGACGGGCTTGCCGTCGGCCCCCGGGGCGGCGGAACCGCCGTCACCGCTGCCGCCGCAGGCCGTGAGGACGGCGAGGGCGGTGGCGGCGCCGGCCATGACGAGTGGTGTTCGCTTCCAAGTGCTCCAACTGCGGCTCACGGCAAGGCTCCTGTGGGAAGGCGGCGACATTGGCGTTGGCCGCGATCCTTGGACCAGCCTTGAACGAAGTCAAGAGCGAACGATCGAATGATCGAAAATAGATCAGACGGATGTGGTCCGGGAGCCTGCCGGGGCCTGTGACGCGGCCCCGCACGAGGCCCGCACCCGCAGGCTCGGCAGCAGCGCCAGGTGCCGCCGCGGAGACTCCTGCGGGTCCTCGCCCCCGCCCGCCGGCCCGCCCAGCCTCTCCACCAGCAACTCCGCCGCGAGCCTTCCCACTTCGCGCTTCGGCGGGGCCACCGCCGTCAGCGGTGTGTCCGCCAGTGCGGCCACCTCGTCGTCGTACGCGATGACCGCCAGATCGTCCGGCACCCGCACGCCCAGCTCCGCCAGTCGCTGCACGATCTGGATCGCGTTCACGTCGTTGTGCACCAGCGCCGCCGTCGCCCCTGCCGCGACCGCCGCACGCAGATCCCGTACCGCCGTCTCGAACCCCTCCGGATCCAGGTCCGCCGGTACGGAGTCGATCGCCGTCCGCGGCGCGGCCAGCCCCAGCGAGGCGAGCGCCGCCGCGTATCCGGTGCGCACCGACAGCGCGGTGGGGCTGTCCGCCCGTGCCACCAGCACCGGCGCCCCGTGCCCGAGCCCCACCAGGTGCCGCACCGCGAGCAGCGCCCCGTACCGGTGGTCCGAGCACACCCGGTCGAGGCCGTCCGGCGCCGACCCCGGCTCGGGCTGCCGCTCCAGCAGCACGGCCGGTACGGGCAGTCGGGCGATCCATCCGCCGTGCACCGCCGGATCGTCGGGGCGCCGCCACCCGGGCGCCACCAGCAGCCCCTGCGCGCCCGCCGCGAGGAGCCCCTCCACCCGGGCATGGTCCTCCTCGGGGCGGTAGTCGGAGATCCGCAGGATCAGCCGCGCCCCGGCCCGCGCCGCCGCCTCGTGCGCACCCCGGATGACCTCGGCGAAGTAGTACGTCGCTGAGGGTGCGAGCAGCCCGAGCACCAGGTCGCCCGACCGCTGCCCCGAGGCCTCCGGCCCCTGCTCCCCGGGCCACGACACCGAGCCGTGCACCCGGTCCAGCAGCCCCTTCGCGGCCAGCGCCTCGGCGTCCCGCCGGGCGGTGACGGGGGAGACCCCCAGCAGCCCGGCCAGGTCGGAGACCCGTGCGGTGCCGTGCCGGCGCACCAGCTCCAGCAGTCGGTCATGACGTTCGGCGGCACTCTCGCGCACGGTCGCATCCCCCTAGGCGGTGTGGTGGCTCGGTCCGACCCTAGACCAGCAATCCTGATCGAACGACAGAAGTTTCGATCATTCGACCGCGATCCATTGACCTTCGATCAGCGGAAGTTGATGATTCCGGGCGACGCCGCCGCATCCCAGACCGCCGCACCCGAGACCGCCGCCTCCCAGACCGCCGCACCCGACGCCGCCGCACCCGTTCCGCCGCCATACCCGTACCGCCGCCTCCAGGGGGAGCATCATGCCCACGCCACCCGAGAACCGTGAGCCGCCGCCCGAGAACCGTGAGCTCAGCCCGTACACCGGATGGACCCGCGCCCACTGGGAGCACACGGCCGACGCACTCCTCCTCGCCGTGCGCCCGTACGCCACCCCCCGACACGGCCTGATCCACCTCCCCGGCCCCCGCCCCAGCGTCTCGGGACCCCGCTCCGACGGCCTCGAAGGGTACGCCCGTACGTTCCTCCTCGCGGCTCTCCGTGTCGCCGGAGCCCACGGCGACGACCCCCACGGCCACCTTCCCAGGTACGCCGAAGGGCTCGCCGCGGGCACCCGACACCCCACGTCCAGCGCCGATGTGAGTGTGAGCGACCCCGAGTCCTGGCCCCGTCAGGCCGACGTCCGCCAGGCCGTCGTCGAGTCCGCCTCCGTCGCCCTGTCGCTCCGCCTCACCCGCCCCTGGCTCTGGGACACCCTCGACGACGCCACGCAGCAGCGCGCCGTCGACTGGATGCTCCCCGCCCTCGGCCCGTCCCCCGTGGACAACAACTGGTGGCTCTTCGGTCTCACCGTCGCCGGATTCCTCCAGGACGCCGGCATCGAGACCGACCGCGCCCGCGCCACCATCGACACCGCCCTCGCCCGCATCGAGGACTGGCACCTGGGCGACGGCTGGTACAGCGACGGCTCCAACCGCGCCTTCGACCACTACAACGCCTGGGCCCTGCACTTCTATCCCGTACTGCACGCCCACCTCGCGGCCGACAAGGACCTCCTCGACGTCTACGGGCCGAGGCTGTACGCCCAACTCGGCGACGCCACCCGCCTGTTCGACGCCAACGGCGCCCCCATGCCGTACGGCCGCTCGCTCACCTACCGCTTCGCCGCGACCGCCGCCCCCTGGCTCGGCGCCCTCACCGGCCACACCCCGCTCGGCCCCGGCGCCACCCGCCGCCTCGCCTCCGGCACCCTGCGCCACTTCATGGACCGGGGCGCGACGGACGACGAAGGCCTGCTCACCCTCGGCTGGTACGGCCCCTACCCGCCCATGATCCAGACGTACTCGGGGCCCGGCTCCCCCTACTGGGCCTCCAAGGGCTTCCTCGGCCTGCTCCTTCCCGCAGACCACCCCGCCTGGACGGCGACCGAGGAGCCCCTCCCCGCCGAGACCGCCGACGCGGTCACCGTCGCCGCCCCACCGAACCTCCTCGTGCAGTCCACCGCGGCCGACGGCCTGGTCCGCCTGCACAACCACGGCAGCAACCACGTCGGCCCCGAAGACAGTCCCGGCTACGCGCGCTTCGCCTACTCGACCCGCACCGGCCCGGCCCACGAGAGGGCCGACAACCACTTCTCCCTGCTCGTCGACGGTGTGCAGACCAGCCGCGGCCCCGCCGAACCCCTCGCCCACGGGCCGGGCTGGGCGTCCTCCGCGCACACTCCCGCCCCCGGCATCCGCGTCGTCTCGGCCACCGCCGTCCACGGCCGCGCCGAGGTCCGCGCACACCTGGTCGTCGGCGCCCCGCCGGGCACCCCGGTCCGCCAGACCGGCTGGGCCGTCACCCCGGACGGGCCGACCGCCCAGCTCCACCCCGTCCACGGCTACCAGGACGAGAGCGCGACCCAACTCCACGTCGGCCCCACCCAGTTCGGCCCGTCCGCCCACGCCGCCGCACTCCACGGACGTACCGGCGAAGGGACTGCCGGAGCCGGAGGGCCCGGCGAAGGACGTACCGGAGTCGGAGGTCCCGGCACCGGCCCGAACACCCTCTTCGTCGCCCTCGCCTCCCTCACCGCCGAGCCCGGCCCGGCCCCCGCCGCGTCCCTCGCAGACGTCCAGGTCCACGGCACCGAAATCCGCGTGACCTGGCAGAACGGCAGCACTGTCCTGCTCCGCCTCGACCCGGAGGTACCGCACCGTGAGACACCGAACCCACGCCCGTAAGGCCCGTAGGACCATGACTCCGGCCGCCGTCGCGACCACCTCGGCCGCCGTCCTCGCCGTACTCCTCCCTTCCCCGGCCCAGGCCGCCCCGGCCCCGGCCCCCGCTCCTTCCTCCGGACAGACCCACTACGTCGACTGCTCCGCCACCACACCCGGAACCGGGTCCCGCTCCCGCCCCTGGACCACCCTCGCCGAAGCCAACGCCCACACCTTCGGCCCCGGCGACCGCTTGCTCTTCCAACGCGGTGCGACCTGCCAGGGTTCCCTCCAACCGAAGGGATCCGGTGCGGCCGGACGCCCCTTCACCATCTCCGACTACGGCCGCACCTCGGCGGGCCGCGCCAAGCTCGACGGCGCGGGCGCCCATGACGTCGTACTCCTCGCCAACACCCAGCACATCAGGCTCACCAACCTGGAGATCACCAACTCCGCGAACCCGGGAAGCGAGCGCAACGGCGTCCGCCTGCGCCTCACCGACCACGGCACCGCCCGGAGCTTCGAACTCGCAGGCCTCCACCTCCACGACATCCGTGGCGGCGACTTCAAGACCCTCAGCGGATCCAGTGCGATCCACATCGCGGTCGAGGGCAGGACGAAGGCCAGCAAGTACGACGGCCTGAACATCCACCACAACCTCATAGAGGACGTCGACCGCGAAGGCATCTACTTCAAGTCGACGTACTCCAAGCGCGACCTGGTCGGCAACCAGCAGGACCCCCACGTCTACCCCGGCGAATGGACGCCCTCCACCGGCGTCCGCATCCACCACAACACCCTCAAGTCCCTTGCGGGCGACGGCATCAAGCTCGACACGACCACCGGGGCCGTCGTCGAACGCAACCTCATAGCGGGCTTCCAGCTCCGCTCGCCCTCCGCCAACGCGGGCATCTGGACCTTCAACACCGACGACACGCTCGTCCAGCACAACGACGTCTCCGGCGGCGGCAACACCCACGACGGGATGTCCTTCGACGCCGACGGCGCCTCGAAGGGGACGGTCTTCCAGTACAACTACAGCCACGACAACGTCGGCGGCTTCCTGCTGATCTGCCCGTACAGCGGCGCCAAGACCGTCGACACGGTGGTCCGCTACAACGTCAGCCGCAACGACGGCGCCCGACTCGTCCAGAACTGCTGGGGCCCCATCCTCAACACCCAGATCTACAACAACAGTTTCTACAACAGGGAGAAGATCCCGGCCCGCCTCATGGAGGACAGCGCCGCCGCCTCCACCCAGCACGAACTCACCCTCCGCAACAACCTCTTCGTGAGCGAGGGCACCGGCGGCTACGCGTACGACGTGAAGATCCCCGCCATCACCTTCGACCACAACGCCTTCCACGGCGTCCCCACCACGGTCCCCAACCCCGGCGGCATCACCGCGAACCCCCTGCTGCGCCCCGACTTCCGTCTCGCCCCGGGCTCGCCCGCCCTCGCCGCCGGAGTCGAGATCCCCGACAACGGCGGCAAGGACTACTTCGGAAACCGCCTGGAGCCCGGCACGGCCCCGAACATCGGCGCGTACGCGGGAAGCGGCACCCGCTAGAGCAACACCCCTACTGAGGACCGTACTTGCGGCCTGTTCGGGAAGAGAGTCCGCCGAGCAGGCCGCGCGGCGCCACCTTCACCACACCCATCAGCGCCTTGTAGCGCGGGTCCGGGATCGACAGCGACTTCCCGCGCGCCAGGTCCTTCAGCGCCTCCGCCACCAGTTTGTCCGCGTCCAGCCACATCCACGACGGGATGTTGTCCGTCCCCATCCCGGCCCGCTCGTGGAACTCCGTCCGTACGAATCCGGGGCACAGCGCCATCAGCCGCACCCCGCTCCCGCCGAGGTCCTTCGCCGCGCCCTGGGTGAACTGCACCACCCACGCCTTGCTCGCCCCGTACGTGCCGCGCGGCACGAAAGCAGCGACCGAGGCGACATTGACGACCCCGCCCCGCCGCCGCTCCTTCATGCCCTTCACCGCCGCCGACGTCAGCCGCAGCACCGCCTCGCAGTGCACCTTGAGCATGGTCAGCTCGTCTTCCATCGGCACTTCGAGGAACTCGCCCTTGTTGCCGAACCCGGCGTTGTTGACCAGCAGGTCCACCGGGTGCGTACGGTCCGCGAGCCGCGCCTCGACGGCCGCGATGCCGTCGTCCGTGGACAGGTCGGCGGTCAGTACCTCCGCCTCCACGCCGTGCTTGTCGTGCAGCTCCGTCGCCTGCTCGTGGAGGCGCTCGGTGCTCCGTGCCACCAGCACCAGGTTGTGTCCGTCGGAGGCCAGGCGCCGTGCGAAGGCGGAACCGATGCCCGCGGTCGCTCCCGTGATCAGTGCAGTCGTCATGCGCTCCACGTTAGTGCCCTGCATGATCCCCGCCCGCCGGACGCCCGGCCTGCTGCCCCTTCTCCACGACCACGAACTGCCCCATCATCCCGGTGTCCTCGTGGTACAGCAGATGACAGTGGTACATGTACGGGGTGTCGGGATCGGCAGGACCGTCGAACCGCATCGCCAGCTCCACCGTGGTGCCGCCCGGCACGAACACCGTGTCCTTCGCCCCGCGCAGCGCTCCCGTGGGCGGTTTCCCGTCCACCTCCACCACCCTGAACTGCACGTCGTGCACATGGAAGTTGTGCGGCACGCCGTCCTCGTTCCGTACGGTCCACGTCTCGGTCGTGCCCCGCGTCACGGTCTCGTCGACCCGCCCCATGTCCATCTTCTTGCCGTTGATCCCCGACATCCGCAGCCCGAAGAACCGCCCCCGCACGGACTCCTTCCCCTGCGGGACCTCCAACTTGCCGAGTACACCGGGAAGTTTCGGCGACTTCCTCAAAGAGGCGGCGGCCCGCAGCTCCAGCACGTCGAACGAGTCGTCCCCGCCCCCGAACCGCTGCGCGAACCCGTCCGCGTAATTGCTCTGCGGGAAGCTGCGCAGCACGGTCTTCTCACCCGCCCGCATCCGCACCACGACCTCGGCCCGCTCTCCCGGCGACAGCTGTACCCGCTTCATCGCCTCGGGCTTCTCCAGCAGGCCGCCGTCGGTCCCGATCAGCGCGAAGTCGCGGTCGTCCGCGAACCCGAAGTCGTAGATCCGCGCCGTCGACGCGTTCAGCAGCCGCAGCCGTACGAGCTCGTCGCCGACCGTCCGGTACGGGTCGAGCGTCCCGTTGACCATGGTCCGCTCGCCCAGGAAGCCGGTGTTCTGCAGGAACAGCTTCCCGTGGTCGAACTCCGCCCCGTCGAAGGTCACGTCCTGCACCGCCACCGGCACGTCGTCCACCCCGTACCGCTTCGGCAGCTTCAGCGCGGACGCGCGCGCGTCATCGACGAGGAACATCCCCGCCAGTCCCCGCTGCACGTGCTCCTCGGTCTTCCCGTGCGGGTGCGGGTGGTACCAGAGCGTCGCGGCCGGCTGGTCGACCGTCCACTGCGGGGTCCACGTCTTGCCCGGTGCCACCTCTTGATGCGGGCCGCCGTCCATCTTCGCGGGCACGTGCATGCCGTGCCAGTGCACGCTCGACGCCTCGTCCAGTGCGTTGCCGACCCTGACCTTCACCTTCTCGCCGCGCGCGGCCCGCAGCGTGGGCCCGAAGTACGACCCGTTGAAACCCCAGGTCGGCGTCTTGGTCCCCTTCTCGAACTCCGTCGCACCCGACTGCATCCGCAGGTCGAACACCCGGGTGCCGTCCTTCTCGACGACCGACTTCGCGAGCGGCGGCACCTTGAGCTCGTTGCGGAACTCCACCTTTCCCACCGTGCTCACCTCGGCCCCCGTCCACCACCAGGCGAACAGGCCGCCGACAGCGGCCAGGAGCACGGCTGCGACCGAGCCGACAACGACGAGGACACGCTTCCACCGGGACATGCTCCGACCCTCGCCCCGGCGCCCCGCCCGGACATCGGGGGCGGCCCCGCAGTCGCCCCCGATCCCAAAACCCGCCCCTCCTAGGGGACTTCACCCACCGCCTACGCGCCGCCGCCGTGCTTCGCCAGGTAGGCGAGGGCCTTCTCCCGCGTGTACGGCGACAGCACGTCCCCGGCCTCCAGGAGCCGCGGCAGCAGCGACCGCTCCAGCGTGTACGCCTTGAAGTGCATCGCCACCGTCACGTCGTGCGCGGGCCGGTGCACGATCTCGATCGCGTCCCCGGCCCGTACGGCGCCGGGCTCCACCACTTTGAGATACGAGCCCGGAACGGCAGCCTCCGTGAAGCGCTTCACCCACTTCTCCTCGTTCAGCGCGCCCGCGAACGTACGGCACGGGATGCGCGAGGCGGTCACCTCAAGGACCAGGTCCGCCCCGACCCGCCACCGTTCGCCGAGCCGCGCGCCGTTCACGTCCACGCCCACGGTGGTGAAGTTCTCGCCGAACTCCCCGCCGCGCAGCGGACGTCCGAGATCGGCCTCCCACCGGTCCAGGTCCTCGCGCGCGTACGCGTAGACGGCCTGCCGCGTCCCCCCGTGGTGCCGCAGGTCGCACACGTCGTCACCGACGAGCCCGCTGCCGCCGGTCCCGCCGGGGCCCGGCTCCCGCACCTCCACCGGTCCTTCCACAGGCCGCTTGCCGATGCCGGTCAGCCCTTCCGCCTGATCGGTGTGCTCGCTGGCCGTGGCCCGCCCGATGTTCACACTCAGTAGTTCCATGCCCAGAACGCTAACCGAGCCCCACTCAAAGCCGTGTCCAATAATTGGCTCCCCACCCCAAGTAAGTCTTATACTCACCCCATGATCGAAGCCCGCCACCTCCGCGTCCTGCGCGCAGTCGCCTCCACCGGGTCCTTCTCCGCCGCCGCCCGCGAGCTCGGCTGTACGCAGCCGGCCGTCAGCCAGCAGATGAAGGCCCTGGAGCAGTCGGCGGGCACCCCGCTCCTGATCCGCGCCGCCCGCGAAATGCGCCTCACCCAGGCCGGTGAGGCCCTCGTCCGGCACGCGTCGGGCATCCTCGCCGGACTCACCGCCGCCGAGGAGGAGGTCGCCGCCATCGCGGGCCTGCGCGCAGGCCGGGTCCGCCTCGTCTCCTTCCCCTCCGGCAGTTCCACCCTGGTCCCCACCGCGCTCGCCGCCCTGCGCGCCGCCCACCCCGGCACCCGGGTCTCCCTCGTGGACGCCGAGCCCCCGCGCTCGGTGGAGATGCTCCGCGAGGGCGACTGCGACGTGGCCCTCGCCTTCCGCTACGGCCCCGGCGGAGCCACCGAGGACTGGACCGACCTGGTCGTACGCCCCCTGCTCACCGACCGCCTCGTCGGTCTCGTCCCCGAAGGGCACCGGCTCGCCGAGGCCGGGACGGTGGGCATCGTCGAACTCGCCGAGGAGCCCTGGATCGCGGGCTGCCCGCGCTGCCGCCGCCAACTGGTCGAAGTCTGCGAGAGCGCGGGCTTCGTGCCGCGTATCGATTTCGCCACCGACGACTACCCGGCCGTCATCGGCCTGGTCGGCGCCGGACTCGGCGTCGCCGTCCTGCCCGAGCTCGCCATGGAGTCCGTACGCCCCATGGGCGCGCGCACCGTGGTCGTGGAACCGGCCGTGCAGCGCGAGATCGTCGCGCTCACCCTGCCGGACCTGGCGCAGGTGCCGGCCGTGGCCGCCACCCTCGACCAGCTGGCTCTGGCCGCCGCCCGCTGAGCGGCTGCCCGCCGCACGGGTGGACCGGGCGGGTGACTCCTGTGCAGAAACGTTCCTTCTGTGGTGGGTCCACGGACTACTTCACGAGGGTGACGCGGCGCGAGTGCTCCACTCCGCCGCCCTTCACCGGAGCCTGCTTCTTCGCTGCCGCGGCGGCGCCCGCCGGGACCAGGCGGTGCCTGGCCCGGCCCATCAGCTCCTCGCGCTCGTCCTCGGTGAGGCCTCCCCAGACCCCGTAGGGCTCGCGGACCTGGAGTGCGTGCGCCGCGCACTGTGCGCGC
This sequence comes from Streptomyces sp. NPDC054863, assembly GCF_053610825.1. Taxonomy (NCBI): domain Bacteria; kingdom Bacillati; phylum Actinomycetota; class Actinomycetes; order Kitasatosporales; family Streptomycetaceae; genus Streptomyces; species Streptomyces sp. NPDC054863. The sequence goes on from NZ_JBSGZD010000038.1 coordinate 36,690, forward strand.
ACCGGGCAGCGCATGCAGACCTCCTTCGCCGAGTTCTCACGTGCGCTCCGCGCGGCCCCGCGCTCGCCCTCCGGGTGGAAGAACAGCGAGCTGTCGACACCACGGCACGCGGCGAGGAGCTGCCAGTCCCACAGGTCGGCGTTGGGTCCGGGAAGGCGGGAGAAATCTGCCATTGGTTGTCCCCTTGCGTCTGTGCTGAGGCGGAACGATGACCGAGATCATCACATCTTCTGACATCTACGGTGTGAGTAGATGTAAATATGACTCATTGCGAATCTAGCCATAGACACCAGCAAAAGGGAAGAAAACCGACTAAATGGGGCACTAGGTCTTCGAGGGGCCGATTCCGAGGCCGTAACTCTTTCGAGTGACCGTCGTTGAGTTGGCTGAGGCGGTTGAAGGAAAGGGCGATCGGGCAGATGTCCGAGAGCGTCAACCGCACAGGTGACGACTTGTATTCAGCCTGGAGGCCCAAGGTGACGCGCATCAGCTGTGCGAGTGGCGGAGGTCGGTCATGACATCCGTCCTCGTCTGCGACGACTCCCCGCTTGCCCGAGAGGCGCTTCGCCGCGCGGTCGCGACCGTGCCCGGTGTCGAGCGCGTGACGACGGCCGCCAATGGCGAGGAAGTCCTCCGCCGCTGGGGCGCCGACCGTTCGGACCTGATTCTGATGGACGTACGGATGCCCGGCCTGGGTGGCGTCGAGACCGTCCGCCGACTGCTGTCCGCCGATCCCGGCGCCCGGATCATCATGCTCACGGTCGCGGAGGACCTCGACGGGGTCGCGCTCGCGGTCGCCGCAGGAGCCCGCGGGTACCTGCACAAGGACGCGTCCCGCGCCGAGCTGCGCGCGACCGTCACGCAGGCGCTCGCCGACCCGACCTGGCGGCTGGCTCCGCGTCGGCTGCGGTCCGCCGAGATGGGCGCCGCTCCGACGCTCACCGCGCGCGAGATCCAGGTCCTCGAAGGGATGAGCCACGGCCGGTCCAACGCCGAGATCGGCCGCGAGCTCTTCCTCTCCGAGGACACGGTCAAGACGCACGCCCGCCGGCTCTTCAAGAAACTCGGCGCCTCGGACCGTGCACACGCGGTGGCGCTCGGGTTCCGCTGGGGCCTGGTCCGGTAGGACCCGTTCGCCGGGCGGGCCATGGGTCTGCCCGGGGTCCGGACCTGCCGGTTCGTGTGCGTGAGATGGTCCCCCGCCTGCCCTGCGCGGGCGGGGCGCAGGACGCCCGATCCCGGTTCGGCGGCCGATGCCGCATCCTTGAGGGATGGGGTTCCTCGGGAACGGGTCGGTCGAGCGGAAGGGGAGGGCGCGGGAGATGAGTCCTGGCGTACCTGCTCATAACGCTTCAGTGCACAACTACGGACGCGGTGGCGCGGAAGCCGCCACGTCAAGGCACCATGGACCGATGCGTGACGAAGAGGCGGTCGCGGCCCAGGGGGCCATCGGTGCCCTGGTGCACCTGGCTGTCGAGGGCGACGAGCAGGCCACGCACGACCTCCTCGCGCACGTCCACCCGCTCGCGCTGCGGTACTGCCGCGCGCGGCTCTCCCGGCTGCCGGGCGACGCCCGGCACTTCGTGGAGGACCTGGCGCAGGAAGTGTGTGTCGCGGTGCTGATGGCGCTGCCGCGCTACCGGGACACCGGGCGGCCCTTCGAGGCCTTCGTCTTCGCCATCGCCGCGCACAAGGTCGCCGATCTGCAGCGGGCGGCCATGCGCCACCCCGGATCGACCGCCGTGCCCTCCGACGAGATGCCGGAGCGGCCCGACGACTCCCTCGGCCCCGAGGAGCGGGCGCTGCTCAGCAGCGACGCCGCCTGGGCCAAGAAGCTGCTCGCCAATCTCCCCGAGCACCAGCGCGAACTGCTGGTGCTGCGGGTCGCGGTCGGACTGACCGCGGAGGAAACGGGCCAGAAGCTCGGAATGTCCCCGGGGGCCGTGCGTGTTGCACAGCACAGGGCGCTGAGCCGGCTCCGCGCCCTCGCCGGGCAGTAGACCCGTCGCCGCCTGCTCCGCCCGTGCCACGCCGCGTACCGCATCGCCGTACGGCCGCGCAGGAGAAACGTACAAACTCGGCCGCTTGTCATGATCGTGGAATCTGACACCCCTGGTTCCCGTTAGCATGGACATCCGCGCCGAGCAAGACCATTTGGGAAGGTGTCATGACTGCCAACGTCGATGGAGTGCCGGAGAAATTCGCGATGCTCGGGCTGACCTACGACGACGTGCTGCTGCTTCCCGGCGCGTCCGACATGGCCCCCGACCAGATCGACACCTCCTCCCTCATCTCGCGGAACGTACGGGTGAACATCCCCCTGCTGTCCGCCGCGATGGACAAGGTCACCGAGGCCCGGATGGCCATCGCGATGGCCCGCCAGGGCGGTGTCGGCGTCCTGCACCGCAATCTCTCCATCGCCGACCAGGCCAACCAGGTCGACCTGGTCAAGCGCTCCGAGTCGGGCATGGTCACCGACCCGATCACCGTGCACCCGGACGCCACGCTCGCCGAGGCGGACACGCTGTGCGCGAAGTTCCGCATCAGCGGCGTGCCGGTCACCGACCCGGCGGGCAAGCTGCTCGGCATCGTCACCAACCGCGACATGGCCTTCGAGACCGACCGCAGCCGTCAGGTGCGCGAGGTCATGACGCCGATGCCGCTGGTCACCGGCAAGGTCGGCATTTCGAGCGTGGACGCGGTGCAGCTGCTGCGCCGCCACAAGATCGAGAAGCTGCCGCTGGTCGACGACGCGGGCATCCTCAAGGGCCTCATCACGGTCAAGGACTTCGTCAAGGCCGAGAAGTACCCGAATGCGGCGAAGGACGCCGAGGGCAGGCTGCTCGTCGGTGCCGCCGTCGGCGTCGCAGGTGACGCGTTCGAGCGCGCCCAGGCGCTGGCCGAGGCCGGTGTCGACTTCATCGTCGTCGACACCGCGCACGGCCACTCCCGTCTGGTCGGCGACATGGTCTCCAAGATCAAGTCGAACACCTCGGGCGTCGACGTCATCGGCGGCAACATCGCCACCCGCGACGGCGCGCAGGCGCTCATCGACGCCGGTGTCGACGGCATCAAGGTCGGTGTCGGTCCCGGCTCCATCTGTACGACCCGTGTCGTCGCCGGTATCGGCGTCCCGCAGGTCACCGCCATCTACGAGGCGTCGCTCGCGGCGAAGGCGGCCGGGGTTCCGGTCATCGGCGACGGCGGCCTGCAGTACTCCGGCGACATCGCGAAGGCGCTCGTCGCCGGCGCGGACACGGTGATGCTCGGCTCGCTGCTCGCGGGCTGCGAGGAGTCGCCGGGCGAGCTGCTCTTCATCAACGGCAAGCAGTTCAAGTCGTACCGCGGCATGGGCTCGCTGGGCGCCATGCAGACCCGCGGCGAGAACAAGTCGTACTCCAAGGACCGGTACTTCCAGGAGGGCGTGCGCACCGACGACAAGCTCGTGCCCGAGGGCATCGAGGGCCAGGTGCCCTACCGGGGCCCGGTCTCGGCGGTCGTGCACCAGCTGGTCGGCGGCCTGCGCCAGTCGATGTTCTACGTCGGCGGGCGTACGGTGCCCGAGCTCCAGGACAACGGCCGCTTCGTCCGGATCACGTCCGCGGGCCTCAAGGAGAGCCACCCGCACGACATCCAGATGACGGTCGAGGCACCGAACTACAGCCGCAAGTAACCGCTGCGTGCGCTTGGGGGCGGTCCCGGATCACCGGGGCCGCCCCTCGCGTGCGTGTCGGGGATACTGGAACGGCAGACCAAGAGGGAAAGGCCACACAACGTGACTGAGATCGAGATCGGGCGCGGCAAGCGCGGCCGCAGGGCGTACGCGTTCGACGACATCGCCATCGTGCCGAGCCGGCGTACGCGGGACCCGAAGGAGGTCTCGATCGCCTGGCAGATCGACGCCTACCGCTTCGAGCTGCCGTTCCTGGCCGCTCCGATGGACTCGGTCGTCTCGCCGCAGACCGCCATCCGCATCGGCGAGATGGGCGGCCTCGGCGTCCTGAACCTCGAAGGCCTCTGGACGCGGTACGAGGACCCGGAGCCGCTGCTGGCCGAGATCCGCGAGCTGAACGACGAGGGCGCCGCCACCCGCCGCCTCCAGGAGATCTACTCCGAGCCCATCAAGGCGGAGCTGATCGGGCAGCGCATCAAGGAGGTGCGCGACTCGGGCGTGGTCACCGCCGCCGCACTGTCTCCGCAGCGTACGGCCGAATTCTCCAAGGCCGTCGTGGACGCCGGTGTCGACATCTTCGTGATCCGCGGCACCACCGTCTCGGCCGAGCACGTCTCCGGTGCCGCCGAGCCGCTGAACCTCAAGCAGTTCATCTACGAGCTGGACGTCCCGGTCATCGTGGGCGGCTGCGCCACCTACACCGCCGCGCTGCACCTGATGCGTACCGGCGCCGCCGGTGTGCTCGTGGGCTTCGGCGGCGGCGCCGCGCACACGACCCGTAACGTGCTGGGCATCCAGGTGCCGATGGCGACCGCGGTGGCCGACGTGGCCGCCGCGCGCCGCGACTACATGGACGAGTCCGGCGGCCGGTACGTGCACGTCATCGCCGACGGCGGTGTCGGCTGGTCCGGCGACATCCCGAAGGCCGTCGCCTGCGGCGCGGACGCCGTGATGATGGGCTCCCCGCTGGCCCGTGCCACCGACGCGCCCGGCCAGGGCCACCACTGGGGCATGGAGGCCGTCCACGAGGACGTGCCGCGCGGCAAGCGCATGAACCTGGGCGTGGTCGGCACCACCGAGGAGATCCTGACCGGTCCCTCGCACGTGCCGGACGGCTCGATGAACATGTTCGGCGCGCTGCGCCGCTCGATGGCCACGACGGGCTACAGCGAGCTCAAGGAGTTCCAGCGCGTCGAGGTGACGGTGGCGGACTCGCAGCACCGCCGCTGATCGTCTGTCCCGTACGTACGTGAGTGGCCCGGCACCTCTATGAGGTGGCGGGGCCCTGGTGCGTGGTGGTGGGCGGGGTGGGCGCCGTCCTGCGGGGGCAGGCGGGCGTCGTGGGCCCGGCGGCGGGGCCGCCGGCACCGCGGGCGCAAG